>CAYGMF010000016.1:1422-30411 GCA_964351075.1 uncultured bacterium | reverse complement strand
ATAAAGCTTTAAAGCTCTTAACCCCTTTCTTTGAAAAAGTTGAATTTGTGAAAATCATTCCCCTTTTCACCTCTCATAATAAGTTAGTAAAGGGAGCTCTTTTATTCAAATGTGTCAATTACAATGGAAAGGAACCTCTAGCTACGCAGGCCTATTAAATAATTAACCTAGTAAAGGCTGAGTTTCACAAGTCCATGGAAGACTTCCCACGGCATCTCTTCTATCTGCATTAAGAGCAGACTCTCGGGCTATCTCATCACGGGTACGAGGAACTCTTGGGTGGTCACTTTTAGGAAGTTTAAATAACGGAAGTTTTTTGGTTGTTGAATCCTCTACAATTTGCCCTGGTCTATAGTCTCTACATAATTGTCTCATTGATTTATCGGATTCATTTCGGTTCATTGCTCTTCCAAATCGATCACATAGATCACCAATAGAACTTTTCTGCCAATCATCTCCTTGTGGCACAAAAATGTATTTCGTTGCTCTAGAAATGGGTGTTTCAAAAACCAGATAGTGGTGCTTTAAATACTCAATTTTGTCAGAGCTTCTTGCAGCCATAAATCTTTTTCGACTCTCAATTGAGTGGATATCCAGTCCCAACTTTTCATAGTCTTGTCTAAAAACCTTCTCAGACGGAGCTCTAGCATGAAGATAAATGGTGCGTCTAGAAAAGCCTTGGCATGGGTCATCACAATATCTTTGAGTACAACCATCTATTCCACAGCACTCCTGTATACATGCAGCTAAAGTAAAAGGTCTCTCTCGACCTGTAAAATAGCTGATCAAGCAAAAGGGGCTCATCACAATACTCCCCACAGTATAAGCAGTAGCTCGACAAATAGAGGCTTTGCAAGATAAATTTCTCTGCAGGGTTATTCGTTCAAAAACATGGCCCATTCTGTAGCAGGTGCCTGATTTCGACAATTCATACCACCCCTTGCTTGTAAGAGGATCAAGCTCACTTCGACTTAAAAAAATGCTCTCTTCAAAGGTCACTAATATATTCCACACTCAATTTTCTCATGCCTATTATGACAGAGGGAGAGCGTTGAATCAAATTATTTTTATATTGAGGGGCAAAAAAAAGAGTGCTTATTTCTAAGCACTCTTTTTGAAAATCTAATTAAAAGATTTTATCTTAAGAAGCAACGGTCTCTTCTTTAGCAGCAGCTTCAGCGGGTTCTGCTTCAGCTGTTTCAGTGGCAGCAGCCAATTCTTCAGCTTTACTAGCTTCTTCTTGCTCGAAAGAACGTTGGTTGAACTGCTTCCCTAAAGATTTACCGGCAGCTAACCAAGCTATAACAACTCCTAATAGGATTATTGCTACATAAGGCGTAATAGCTGCTATCGATCCAAAGCCAACGATTAGCATTTGCTGAAGAAGTGATCCTCCAGATTTACCAAGCCTTGCTCCAACAACATCAATCGCTGCTTTTCCTTTAACTTTTGACTCTGGGTCAAGAGGGATATAAGCCATTTCTTTTGTTGGGTCAAACATCGAGTATTTCGATGACTTACTTAAGATATTCTGAATCATTCCAAAGACAACAGCCAACATAAGTGGGGTTGTTCCTAGTAGAGCGACTAGAGGGCTTAAGTTAGCTTTAAAGATTACGAAAGTAAAGAAGAGTGATCCTGTCACTAAAATCATAACAGGAGTTAGAAGGGCTGTAAAAGTCCATCCTTTCTTCCTAAGTAGGTTCCCTCCAACAAAGAGCATCATGAAAATAGTCATCGCACCTGTAATGGTCGAAAACATCCCCATAAAAGCTACGTAATCATTAGAATTAGGATATTGCATTTTAAGCTGTCCCTTCCAGGTCACTTCAATCAAGTTGATTGCAACACCGTAAGAGATAACTAAAATAGCTATGCAGCCTAGGTACTTAGACTTCGCTAAGAACTTAAAGCTTTCCATCATACCCATTTTAGGCTTACTTTTCTTCGTTTTGACCTCTTTTGGATCATAGAAACGTGGATCATTGAGAACATTCTTCTGCATCCAGTTATAGATAAACATAAGAAGAATACCTGCTACCACAACACTTGTCATAAGGTAGTTTAGAGTAACTCCCCAAGCATCTACTTCAGGAGGTAGTTTTGCTCTTACATTTGCAAAGTGCATAATAAGAGGCCCTGAAATAAGAAGTGCTACGTTAGCACCAAGCCCAAGTAGGGTATAGAACCTCTTAGCTTCAGTGACACGAGTAATATCGTTCACAAATCCCCAAAGGACGAGTGAGAGGGCAACACTTCCCCAAAGCTCAGACATCACATAGAAAAGGGCAAATGTCCAGTTTCTATAGATAGCAACGAACCCCATGAAACCTTTAGATAAATGGCTCTGTAACCAATCAGCCGATTGTGTTGGATGCAAAACATCTCTTAAAGGATAGATGACTGCTGCAAATAGTCCAAAGAAGACTAAGAAAGGAATAATAGATGCATAGAATAATTTCTGCTTACTCAATACGTTACTGAGTTTTGCATAAATTACCATAAACACAATTGCGAATGGCACCACACACCAAACCTTTAAGAAAGGGATGGCTTCGGCACCAGAACCAGGTGCTGTTACGATGAGTGCATCTTTTGCATCTCTTAAAATAGTGTAGTTAAAACTAACACATAAAAACATTAATAAGAGCGGAACAATCTTCTTTAATTCATAGCCGTGAATAGGCCAGAAAAATGACCGCAATTTACCAAAAGGTTGATCAGATACTTCTGCCATGGAGTTTAGCCTCAATGTTGTGATTTAATAAATTAGACAAATAAAAATTCACTTCTATTATACCAAAGCTCAAATAAAATGCAAATTTCAGTCTTTGAATCGTAAGGATAGTTTTTTTAAAAATTTTGGGGTAAATAAAAATTTAATTATATTTTTATAAAAAAAAGACTTGAATTATCGAATAACCCAAGTCTAAATAATTATTAAAATTAAAATTTTATTTTATTTTAATCTTCTTCTGCCGCTGCTGCTACAGATTCCACATAGTTTCTCCAGAGCTTCTCATCTACTTCGTTGTTTTTAACAGATATGATGAGGTCTCTTCTATAGGCGGCGAGTGATTTTTTAGGACTAAGCTTGCTGACCATATCCTGATCTCCTAGGTTTTTTGCCATAGAGAGCAGTTTTTCTAATTCAAATCTAGAGAAGCTAATCCCCTCCCTTCTCTTTCTAGAGCCTCTAGCGGCTCTTTGCTTAGGCACGACTGAAAGAGGTCTTTCTACAGAGTTAATATATTTATTGATTAACGTAGATAGAGTTTTAGGCTCTTCAGTTTTCATTTTTCTCATTGTGAAATGGTGCATGTACCCACCTGTTGAGATTGGAAGATAACGGCAAATATCGTTTTCTTTTTTTCCATTAATCTTTTGAACAGCTTGTCTTATAGTTTCTTCAAGTTCTTGAAGAGTTTTCATATCTGTGCCAGCTAATGTCATTTTAAATACCCACCTTTGTACTTTAAATTACCCATTTAAAACCCGATTTGGTTTCGTTTAGTTTATTGGGAAGAATAAATTCATTAAGTTTTTAATTCAAGCATTCATTTATGAGCTCAAAATTAAAAAAATAAACTTATTCTAATGTATTTTTTTTTAGCAAACACTAAATAGATTTTTTTAGATTTTTTCTAGTGAAACTTTTTATTTAACAAAACAAGCTCCATTAACTATGACTGTAACTTCAAAAATATTCTAGATGCTATTACTCTTATTTTTGTTTGACAAATCTCCTTGAGAAGAATCCCTCTTTTTATAATACTTATCTGCTAAAAAATAGATAATTAATGCCATGAAAATAAAATACATCTCTTCCCTAATTATAGCCCTTTGTTTACTCTTTGTCTGTGTTGGATGCTCTTCAACAACTTATCAAAAGAAAGCCACTGGATGGTCAAAGGATTCAGGGCGCATTAAAGTCCTCTGCACAACAGGAATGGTCCGTGATCTTGTAGCCTTTATTGGACAAGATAAGATTGAAGCGATCACTTTAATTAAAGAGGAATTGGATCCACACACTTATGAGCTTGTAAAGGGAGATGATGAAAAGCTTCTTTCTGCCGACTTAGTTTTCTATAATGGACTTGGGCTTGAGCACAGCCCTAATATTCATAGGCATTTAAAGGAACATCCCCAAAGCTTTGCTCTTGGAGATTACATCTACCAAAAGAGACCTGACAAGATCGTATACGTAAATAATCAACTCGACCCCCATATTTGGATGGACATCTCTCTTTGGGAAGAAGGAGTAGATTTAGTGGTACAAGCCCTAATTGACTTTGACCCAGTCAATTCTTCTTTCTATCTTGAAAATGGGAAAAACCTCCACCAACAGATGAAAACGGCTCACCAAAACATTTATGACCTTTTACAGCAAGTCCCTGAGGAGCAACGCTACTTAGTTACCTGTCATGATGCTTTTAATTATTTCACTCGCTCTTATCTCTCTACTGAAGAGGAGCGCCAAACTAATGAATGGCACAAGCGTTGCAAGGCACCCGAAGGCCTTTCTCCTGACAGCCAACTGAGCATGTCTGATATCAAAGACGTTGTAGACCATCTAAGAGAGCACAATATACAGATCATTTTCCCTGAGTCTAATGTCAATTTAGATTCGATTCATAAAATCAAAGACGTTGCTAAAAAAATGGGTTTTACTCTTTTTGTAGCTCCTTCAGCCTTATATGCAGACTCTTTGGGAAAAGAGGGTGAGGGGCAAGACTCTTATTTAAAGATGCTCACCTACAATGCTGAAATGATCGCTAAATGCTTAAAATCTAAAGAGGCCTATGAATCCATCTGATGCTTTAAAAGTCGATCACCTCACTGTAAACTACGACCAAATCTCTGTTCTTTGGGACATTTCTTTTACAGTTCCAAAAGGAAAACTAGTGGCTATTATAGGGCCTAATGGCGCGGGGAAGAGTACTTTTTTAAAAGCTATTTTAGGTTTAACCCGATCTCTTTCAGGACAGATCCAAATTTTGGGTAGCTCAAAAAAAAGCCAAATAAAAAAAGTTGCTTATCTCCCACAAAGAGAGAGCATTGATTGGAATTTTCCAATCACTGTAGAGGAGCTTGTTCTACAAGGGCGATACCCAAAACTTGGACTTTTTAAAAGGATACGAAAAGCTGACAGAGAAGCTGCTTTAGAAGCTTTGAAGTGGGTCGATATGGTTGACTACAAAAATCGACAAATAAGCCAACTCTCTATTGGCCAGCAACAAAGAATTTTCTTAGCAAGAGCTCTTCTTCAAGATGCAGACCTTTATTTTATGGACGAACCTTTTGCAGGAGTTGACTCTCTTACAGAACAATTTATTTTCAGCTTTCTAAAAGGTTTAAAAGAGAAAGGAAAAACTCTTTTTGTCATACACCATGACATCCGATGCATCCCAAAACATTTTGATTGGGTGATGATGCTCAATGCCCGTTTAATTACTTGCGGAGCAGTATCCACTCACTTTACCCAAGAAAATTTAGACCAAACTTTTGGTAGAAATACCAATTTGTTTGAAGAGGTCTTTAACTTGTCTCACAAGAAACATTCGGGAGTGGATCTTTCATGATTCATTATTTTTTGGACCCAATTTTAAAAGCGCCAACACTTGGTTGTATTGCCATGTGCCTAGTCTGCTCACTTGTAGGGGTTCTCATCTTTATTCGAAAGGAATCACTACTTGGAGAAACGCTTTCCCATGCAGCGTATCCTGGAATTATGCTTGCAGCGCTTTTGACTCTTCTACCCTCATTGAAACTGCCACTTACTCTTTGTATACTTGTGGGGGCAGGCTTTTTCTCCTATTTGGCACTGAAGCTCCTTGACCTATCTAAAAGACAATTGAAGATGAGCCCTGACTCAGCTCTTAGCTTTGTCTTGACCCTTTTTTTTGGGTTAGGCATTACAGTTGCGAGCCTTTTACAAAACACCTACAGCCTCCTTTATAAACAAGCAATTGTTTTTTTGTTTGGGCAAGCAGCGACCATCACAGACCCTTATATGTACCTTTCTTTAGCCCTTGTCCTCCTTGTGCTTTCAGTCATTTTGTTTTTTTATCAAGAGATTCAAATTACAAACTTTGATCCTATTTTTGCTCAAACGATAGGCATTCGAGTGCAGCATATAGAGAGACTAACTTACCTTTTAATGGTGGCCTCTATTGTGATTGGAATACGAAGTATTGGACTTTTTTTACTTTCAGGGATGTTTATTGCTCCTGCAATAGCTGCTAGACAGTGGAGCCACAAACTTCACCGTATCTTCATTCTCTCTGGAATCATAGGAGCTTTAAGTGGTTTTTTTGGGATTTACTCCTCTTTTGAGCTCTCTGTTGCTTTTTCAAAGGGGGGGCGCTCTTTTTCCTTTGCAACAGGGCCCATGATTATTTTAACCAGTTCAAGCATTACGATTTTTTCACTCTTATTTGCACCGAAGCAAGGGTGGGTTTCAAGGTTTCTAAAGATTGCAACATTCAAGTTCAAATGTGCCCAAGAAAATATTTTGAAATCTCTTTGGCACTTTTCTCAACAAACAAGTGAAGGTGTTACACTTAAAAAAGTATGGGACTACCAAAGTATTCCACATGCCTTTTTGTCTCTTGTAACTCTCTACCTCTACCTGAAAGGAGCAATCGTTCGAAAAAACACTTTGATTATGCTCTCCCCTTCAGGACGAATAAAAGCTCAAAACATCGTAAGGCTCCATAGACTTTGGGAAGTCTATTTGGTTCATATCGGTGTAGGAAAAGAAAAGGTGCATCACAATGCTGAAGAGATGGAGCATATTATCACTCCGCACATTGAAGAGAAATTATTGAAACTTATGAAGCACCCGACAAAGGACCCTCATAACCAACCGATTCCTCTTAAGGAGCCTGCCTTATGACACTTACTCTTCAAAATCCCTACTCAGGACAAGGTTTTTTTAGTTTTATGAAAGTGGGCCTTTTAAGGCTGATTCAATTTTTTCAAGGAGAGATCTCCTTAAAGTCCTTAGCCCCTGATGAACTGCAAATTTTGGTCTTATCTTTAATTGCACTCTCTTCTGCTATTGTCGGTGTTTTTTTAATTCACAGAAAAATGACTATGCTTGCAAATGCTCTCTCTCATACAGTCATTTTTGGAATTGTCTTAACTTATCTCATTCTTCGAAAGAGCTTCCAGGTTATTGACCCCACGCTAAATTTCAAAGTAATGTTTTTAGCATCCTTAGTAACTGGAATACTTACAGCTCTTTTATCACAAGTAATTTCTAAAATCAGCAACCTACAAAAAGATGCAAGTATTGGGCTTGTTTTCACTACTTTCTTTGCATTGGGGATTCTACTTATTACTCTTTTTTCAAAGAACTCTCATATTGGTATCGATATGATAATGGGAAATGTAGATGCTCTTCATTATAAGGACCTCACCTCCATTTTCTATATGTTAGGTTGTAACTTGCTCATTATCCTTGTATTTATGAGAGGGCTAAAGGTTTCTACCTTTGATCCCATTTTTTCTAAACTAGGTGGATTTTCTCCAACTCTATTTAATTATTTAATTGTCCTGCAACTCTCCCTTACAGCAATTGGCGCTTTTCGGGCTATTGGAGTGGTGCTTGTTTTATCCTTCTTCATTGTTCCCCCACTCGCTGCACACCTTTATGCAACTTCTATAGAAAAACAAATTCTCATAGCTTCTTTTATCGGGGTAACCTCTTCCTATTTGGGGGTTTCTCTAAGTAGGCACCTGCTCACTCATTACGGGCTTGCTCTTTCTACAGGCGGACTCACAGTCCTTTGTCTTTATGCCGTTTATTTTTTAAACAGGATTTTTTACCGAGCCTATAGAAGTTATAAAAACCGAAAAGTTAAACCTGCAGTCGAGGATTTCACTCCTATAAAACAAGATTAAAAACTATCTCGCGTAAATTATACCTTTTGAGTATGATGACGAAATTTTAATTTCAATTCATTTTAAACACCTATGAAAAAAATTATTGTCTTAGGCAGCACAGGTTCTATTGGAACTAACGTATTGAATGTGGTGCGTCACTTAGGTCCTTCCAAATTTAGGATACTCGGTCTTGCATCTCACTCCAATATAGACCTTCTCTACGAGCAAGCGCAAGAATTCTGTCCCGAAATCGTCGGCGTATTTGTAGAAAGCCAAGCTTTAGAACTGCAAAAAAGGCTCCCCCACATCCGAGTGGTTGGAGGGTTAGAAGGTGTTTTAGAAGTTGCCTCTTGCACCCAAAGCGACTTAGTCTTTAATTCCATCGTAGGGACCTACGGTCTTCAGCCTATGATGGCAGCAATTGAAGCGGGTAAAGACATTGCTTTAGCCAATAAAGAAGTCTTAGCAAGTGCAGGTGAGATCATTATGAAGGCAGCAAAAAAAAATGGATGCCGCATTCTTCCTGTTGACAGTGAACATAGCGCCATTTTTCAGTGTCTTCAAAACCAGCCAAAAAAAAATGTCCACAGACTTGTTTTAACAGCATCCGGGGGGCCTTTTTTAGAGCATTCTATGGAGCAACTAAAGCAGGCCTCCTTAGAAGACGCTTTGAACCACCCCACCTGGAATATGGGCGCTAAAATTACTGTAGACAGTTCTACTCTAATGAACAAGGGATTTGAAGTCATTGAAGCTCATTGGCTTTTTGATATTCCCACTAAAGATATTGAAGTTGTCATTCACCCTCAGAGTATTATCCATAGTATGGTGGAATTCATTGACAATACGATTTTAGCTCAGATGGGAGAACCTGAAATGTTAACGCCTATCCAGTTAGCTTTAACCTACCCCGAAAAATATCCAGGAATACTCTCTCCATTTGACTTTACCAAACACAGTCGCTTAGATTTTAGCCCACCTGATATGAATCGGTTTAACTGTCTAAAATTAGCGTATCAAGCCTTAGAGGCAGGAGATAGTTTTCCTTGTTTTTTAAATGCTGTAAATGAAACACTGGTAGGGAAATTCTTAAAGAATCAGATCTCTTGGTACGATATTTCTCAAAAGTTGCAACGACTTATGGACGCACATCGACAAGAAAAGGTGAACACAATTGAAGAAGTTCTTCAAGTAGACCTGCAAGCACGCAGGGAGGCAGAGCAAGTTTAGCATGACACTTCAAATTTTATATATCGTATTAGCAGCCCTAGGACTTGGGCTTCTTGTTTTTATTCATGAACTTGCACACTATTGGATGGCCAGACGTGTTGGCATGCGTGTAGAAGCTTTTAGTATCGGTTTTGGAAGGGCCCTCGTAAGTTGGAAACGAGATGGTGTTCAATGGCGTATTGGTTGGCTTCCCTTTGGTGGCTACGTTAAAATTGCTGGGATGCAGAAGGAAAAAGGGGTTGAGCCCCACGAAATTCCTGGAGGTTACTTTAGCAGAAAACCGATAGACCGTATAAAAGTTGCTGCGATAGCACCAATCGTAAACCTTGTTGTTGCATTCCTTCTCTTTACTGCTATTTGGGCGCTAGGTGGGAGAGAAAAACCATTCCATGATTATACTAACCGAATTGGTTGGGTAGACCCGAGCTCTGAAACTTATCAAAAAGGTGTTGGCCCTGGGGATGAGATCACCTCATTTAACCATCGAAAATTTCATAATTTTAAAGAGCTTTTCCAAGGGACCATGCTCACTAACGGCCCTATCAATATTCAAGGGTATTCCTACAACTACTTTGAAGGGACAAAGACCCCATTTAATGTTGAAGTAGCTCCCTATCAACATCCAGATTTTGTTGAGAAAGGTATTTTAACTTCAGGTATTCTAAGTCCTGCGAATTACATTCTTTTCAATCGGCTTCCAAACGGTCAAGAGAATCCCCTTTTAAACGGCACCCCTCTTGCACAAAGTGGGCTTACTTATGGAGATCGTTTAATTTGGATGGACGGAGAGCTTCTCTTTTCAAATCTTCAGATGAACACCCTCTTAAATTCTACATATAGTTTAGTGACTCTCGATCGCAAAGGTGAAACTCTTTTAGCTAAAATTCCAAGAGTTCAAATAAACGAGCTCAAAATAAACCCTCTTTACAAGGAAGAGCTTGGGGATTTGAAGTATGAAAAGCGTTTAACCTCAGAGCTTCAAGACCTATACATTTTACCTTATCAAATCACCTCATCACTAACTGTTGAGGCTCCTCTTCCATACTTTGAGGGAGATCCGCTTGAGAATTCAACAGCCGTGAGTTCTAACATCGTTGAAAGCACACTCAAACCTGGAGACCACATTATTGCCATTGATGGCAAACAGGTCCATAATTTAAGTGAGCTTTTTGGAGATTTGCAGTCACACAAGTTTAATATTATCGTGCAATCAGGCAATGAAAATTTAAAAGTGCTGCCCTGGGAAGTTACAAACGCTAACTTTGAAAAACGCATCAACTTTGAAGAGCTCTCGCAGCTTATGAATACGATTGGAACAGACTCTGAGATCAAGGAGCTCGGTTCACTGAAGCGTTTAAACCCTATCGTGCCAGTGCCCCTTACGGAGCTTGCAGCTGTTTCAGGAAACCCCTATTTACAAAAAGGACTTGAAGAGCAGCAGCAGAAAATTGATGAAATTACAGATTCTGAAAGACAAGAAAAGGCTCAGATGGCCTTTGACCAAGCCAAAGGGCGCCTCTATTTAGGAGCTAGTTTCCAAGACCGTGAGATCCTTTTTAACCCTCCTCCTTATGTTCTCTTCGGTCACGTAGCAGGAGATGTCTGGCACACCTTAAAAGCTCTTGTAACAGGCAGCTTGAACCCTAAATGGCTCTCAGGACCTATTGGTATTGTTCAAGTGATGCAGCAAGGGTGGTCTCTTGGGCTTAAAGAGGCTCTTTACTGGCTAGCGCTCATCAGCCTTAACTTAGGCTTTTTAAATCTTCTTCCAATACCTGCTTTAGATGGGGGGCATATTTGTTTCTCTCTTTGGGAAATGTGTACGAAGAAGCGTCTCAAATCAAAGACTATGGAGAGGATTGTACTCCCCTTTGTGGTCTTACTTATTGGACTCTTCATTTTTGTAACTTTCCATGATCTTAGCCGACTCATTAAAGGGATCCTCTGATCCCTTTTGATCACTCTTAAGAAGCTCTAAAACACTACTTTTAGCTCTTCTATCCATGCTGTTATTAATAAAACCACTATAAACTAATTTATTGACATTTATAGATAAATGCAATAAAATTAGTTAAGTAACATTTAGTTTTAATTAATAAATTAGGGTAAAAATCATGACAAATACAGCAATGGATTACATATATTCAGGCTATAACACTACTATTCAGTCACTTAGCTATTTAAATCCTGAATCTCTTGCAAAATCAGCTGTTACTGCTGTTACTACAGTTGCAACGGCTGCTATCGATGGTCTTTCAGCAATTTACTTCTATCCACCAAATATTTTCCCAGAAGAAGTCGCATTTTTAGACGTTCCGGTAAGAGCTTTTGTAATGGTTCCTATAATTCTTTGTTTCGTACTCCCAGCAGCACTGCTTACAGCTCAACTCACTTATGAGGCATCAAAAGCAGTTCTCGATAAGGCAGGAAGAGCGCTTTGTCCTGAATTATATTCTGAACTTGTGGATTTTATTCAATTCGCTAATGCATAGATACTTATAATTTAATATTTATTAAAGTTCTTATTTTAATAGACTTTTAATTAATAAATTGATACAATTAGAGTTAACAAAATAAGGTTTTATTTAATATCATGAGTAATTTTTCTATAATTACACATCCTAAAGACGAGCTGATGCGGCACTTAAAACGGTGCACGTGGGTGATTCAGCCTACGCTCGTCTCTCATAAATGTCCCAAACGGACATGCGCTGAGATTTGCACGAGCTAACGCTCCCCCCCCCATTTTGCACATTTTAATGAATTTATTTGAGATTCCCCAAGTAGGAATCCAAAATTATGAGATATTTTAGGAGATATAAAAATGACTGTTTTAACTTTAGAGTATGGCCTTCTTTTAGAGGCCCCGAACATAGATCAGGAGCTTAATTGGCTTTTGGATAGCTATCAAAATCAAGGAGCCCATATAACATCTCAAGAGAGTGCTATTCAATTCAACGCTATGATTTGGAATAGTTTAGAGGATGAGTATGAGTAAAAAACCTTTAAATTTCAATAAATTAAATAATCAATACATTATTCGGTTGATTAATAAACTATTATTTTAATAACAGTAAATTAAAGGAATCGGTTTTATATTTTAATAATTTATTGAGTAGTTTATTATGAAAATTGCAATTCTAGCTTATGGTAGTATTATTCTGAATCTCCAGAATAGATATTCCGAATCTACTTTAACGATTAAGGATGAGTTTCAAGAATCTGGTTTGACAATTCCAACAAGTTTTCAAGATATTTCAAGCCAGCACGTTCCTAATGAGAGCCGCATTTGCCTATTAGCGAATAGCCAACCTTCTGAAATTGCTCGTTCAACGAAGGTTTATTATGCAACACATGAATCTGAAAATTTAGACGATGCACTCGATAATTTTATGAAGCGAGAAGGGACAGATGATCCAAGCCATGTCGCTTTATTCAAACATCCAAATCACACAGAGTCTTCTTCTTATTGCTCTTTATCTTTTGGAGAAGAGCAGGTACAGCAAATTGAAAAGTGGCTTCAAGAAAATGACTATGATTTTGCTTTAATGGCGCAATTTCCTTCTAGACCTAGCCTGGAAGAGCTACAACTCTTTTTGAATCAGGATGAAGAGATTAAAAAGCGTACTCTGATTTACTTTTTAGGGCTCCCAGAGCCTACTCAAGAAGCTCATCGAGATGCGTTGGAACTTCTGGGGCTTAATTTTAACCAAATTTTGGAAGAAGAGGCAAGCTAAGTTTTTGAGCGTGTATATTCTTTGATTCCTTTTTGGATAGCTTCTAACAAATTTTTCTGAGAGGCTTTTGATCCCCAAGCAATATGTGGGGTTATCAAAAGTCTTGGATGATTTAAGTTTAGTAAGACATCATCCTCCTTTGGAGGTTCTATCTCAAAGACATCCACTCCTGCTCCAAAGATTTTATTCTCAGTAAGAGCATTCGCTAAGTCATTTTCATGGACAAGTCCTCCACGACTTACATTAATCAAAATAGAATGGTTTGGCATCAGCTCAAATTCTTTTTTACTAATAAGGTATTTTGTTTGGTCTGTTAGGGGGCAATGAAGGCTCAAAAAATCAACTTGAGGAAGTAAATCTTTTAAAGGGACTCTATCTGGTGCAGGTTCTATTCCTTCAGCGATCAAAAGTTTCATTCCAAAACAGCTCGCTAACTCTCCCACTCTTTTTCCAATATTTCCATATCCTATAATTCCTAGAGTCTTACCTGCTAAGTCAAGGGGGTATGCCTTTGTTAAACAATATTGAGGGCTTTTCTGCCAATCTCCATTTTTCAAAAACTCCCTATTTTCCACAAGACGACCTGAGAGTGCTAAGATGAATGCAAGGGTATGTTGTGCAACACTCTCTGTGGAGTAATCTCCAGCATTATGAACTAAAATGTTCCTCCCTTTAGCAGCTTCTATATCTATATTGTTTACCCCTGTCGCTGTTACACAAATGAATCGAAGCTTCGGTAATTGTGCTATGACTTCTTTTGAGACTTTAACTTTATTGACTAAGAGAACCTCTGCATCTTTTGAGTGCTCTAAAATATTTTTAGGAGACGTCGACTCATGAAAAGTCCAATCGCTAAAAAAAGCTTTAATCCCGTCCAAGTCTTTTTCTTCAAAGACTCCCCCATCTAAAAAAACACCTTTCATATATCCTCGAGTATAAACAAAGCTTCCTACAAAAGTTAAAAACAAATAAACTTTTAAAACTTTTTCCGACGGAGGATACTTTATGGATCATTTAATTAGAACCTTAACCTGCCTGGAAAAACAGTATGCTAAGTATGATATTTCTATTCTTATGGAGTCTAGGACAGCAAATCAAATTCCTATAGGTCAAGCTAGAGAAGTTATTCACCACCTACAAAAAGAACACCCTCTTTTGAATCTTGAAATTGAAAAAAAGGGAGATGAATTTGCTTTTATCGAAGCTGAAAATATTGAAATCCCTATTCAGTCTACAAAGGAACCTGCTGCGCAGGCAATCTCGAAGTGGATGAATAGTCCTATTGGACTTAAGCATCTTTTGCAAGTTCTAATTATTCAAAAGGAAAGCGGAGATATTTTTTTCACAAAAATTCACCATAGTATTGCAGATGGAATTTCCAACTTTCATCTGCATGATTCTTTTTTTATTTATTTAGATCGGCTCATGAAAGGCAAACCTCTTCCAAAGCCTAAGCCTTATCCTCTTCCTAAGCCTATTCAATCCCTTCTCCCGGCTCATATTAAAGGGCTGAAAAGAGAACCCATTGCCAAAAAGTGGCATCAAGAGATTCAAAAAAAAGCACCCCTAAATTTACCTGGAGACTTCAAAAATCCTGAAAAAAAAGTTATTCACCGAATAGAGCTCTCCTTATCTCCCCATGAAACTGAAACCCTTATTTCAAAGAGTAAACAGAATAAAGCATCAGTCAACAGTACAGGGATTGCAGCTCTTTTAGCTACTTCCGCACATTTTATTGAAACAACAGAGCCAGAATTTCACCTGTCTATGGATACACCCATTAACTTAAGGCCTTTTTTAGACCCTCCACTTACACCCCGCCATTTAGCAGCTATTCTAGGCGGAATGCATTATGAAATCCCCTTATCAAAACCAGTTGACTTTTGGAAAGTTGCTAAAAAGATTCATCAAAAGACCCGCAAAGAATTCAGCTTAGAAAATGTCTTTAAATCGCTTCACGCTTTTGATGAAATTTTTAAAGATGAAGAAGAGAGTGTTTTCCACTACACCTCAAACTTAGGCGTTGTTGAGTTTACAGAGACATCCTTTAAAATCACTGAATTTGGTTTTCATGCTTGTTGTGAAGTTCCTTTTCTATTCACCTTTGTCACTTGTAATCACCAAATGCGTTTCTTCTTTATCTACACAACTCCTATTGTAACCACAAGCTTCATGACAGAGTATACTAAGTACTTCATAGACCTTCTGAAGAAAGAAGTATCTTTTTCTTGATTGTTCTAAATCTTCTTGTTATGGAGGACAAAAAAGGAGAAGAGATGGCTGCACCATTAAGTTGCCTAATCCCTGTTTACAATGCTAGCAAGTATTTGGAAGAGAGTTTAGAGAGCATCAGCTCTCAAACTTTCAAAGAGTTTGAGATCTTGGCTTTCGAGGATGGCTCTGAGGATGATTCTCTTGAAATCTTGAAAAAATTTCAAAAAAAAGAGAAGCGCTTGAATATCTTAAGTCGTGCTCATTCTTGTGGTCTTCCAAATGCTCTAAATCAGCTCATGCGCGCTTGTAAAAGCAAGTTTGTGGCTTTTCAAGGAGCGCAGGATATCTCCCATCCAGAGCGATTTGAAAAACAGATGGCTTTGATGAAGAGTTCAAGCCTGATTGCTCTTGGCTCTTCTATCCTAATTGATGGCTCAGAAATAGGAAAAGAAAACATAAAAATAGCTTCTAAAACTTTTTCGAAGGAAGTTTTACATCAGCAGATGCTTCACTACTACAAGCCAGCTCTTTATTATCAATCAGCTATTTATTCAAGTGAAGTTCTCAAGAAAAAGGTTCTGTTCAATGAAAAAATGCCTATTCTCTATGACCTTGCTTTTAATGCTGAAGTACAACAACACTTTCCTCTAAGGCTTTCTAATTGTCCTGAATTTCTCTATAGGCTTAGGCTTTATCCAGATTGTTTAGAAGAAAAACGTATGCAGCACAAAGAGGAGAAGGATAAAGCCTTCTTCTCTTCAAAGCTAGTCCCCGTCTATTTAAGGTATATCGAGAATGCCAAAATAAGTGCTGCTAGCAATCCCTACTAAGCTCTAACTTTTGTTGAAATTTGATCTGAATAGCAAGTTGAACATGCTGGAAAGTATTTTTCTTCTGCACCTAAGTCAATTGATGGGCCTGCAATGGTAGGTTCGCCATTTACATGCTTTAAATTGAAAATTGCTTTTCGATTGCAAAAGGCGCAAGTCGTTTTAATCTCTTCAATGGTATCTGAAAGCTCTAAAAGCCGCTTTGAACCCTCAAAAAGATTACGTCTAAAGTCTGTTCGAAGCCCATAACAAATTACAGGGATATTTTTCTCTTCTGCAATTTCTCTTAACTGCTCAATTAACTTCTTTCCAATAAATTGAGCTTCATCAACCAAAATACAATCAATCCCCTCATAGTTATAGTTAGAGAGATCAGTTTCATTGTTAGCCAAGATATCTGCTGATTTTTCAAGGCCTGCACGTGATTTAATAGAAGCTTGACCAAAACGGTCATCAAGGGCAGGTTTGATTAAGAGAATTTCTTTTCCTTGTTGCCGATAGTTATGTGCTACAGCTAATAAGTTTAAAGTTTTAGCACTTCCAACTGTTCCATGTCTAAAGTATAACTTCGCCATATGTGAATGTTCCTTTTTTGATTAATAAAAAAAAACAAAGTAATATACCTAAGGATTGATTTGTATAATATTCTTTACCCCTCTAACATGAGACATACTTACAACAAGGATAGGATAGAGCACATGGAGCACAAAACTGTCTCGAAAGGAGACTTCAAAGTCATTGGAACTTCTCAAAGGATTTCCAACGATAACGCGCAGGAAAAGATCCCTGCGATGTGGAAAACATTTATCATAGAGAATTATCTAGAAAAAATTCCCAACAAAAAAGATGGGAAGTTGATGGCTTTTTATACCGATTATGAAGGAGACCATACAAAGCCTTTTCTTTATACCATTGGATGTGAAGTCACTTCAACTGATGACTGCCCAGAAGGTTTTAATACCCTTACCATCCCCGGAAATAAATATGCTCTTTTTGAGGTGAAAGGAAACTTACCTAATGCTTTGATTGAAGTTTGGAAGCACATTTGGACAAGCGACCTTAAGAGAAAGTTTGAAGCCGACTTCGAAGTCGTTGTTGGACAAGATGAAGTCCATGTTTATATCTCAGTAGAGTAAGCTTTTAAAAAAGTTTACTTCTTTTAATTAAAAAATTTGCTATGACTTATTTTTTATGAAAGAAGAATCTTTTACATTCCATTTTGAAACGCGTTTGCCTGTACCTTTAGAGGAGGCTTTCGCTTGGCATGAAAAACCTGGCTCTTTTGAAAGGCTTTTTCCTCCTTTTATTCAATCACAATTTATAGCGGGTGACTCCTCTCTTGAGCAGGGAAGTCAAGTTCACTTTAAATTGCTTTTATTTAAAAATATTGGAATCGATTGCATTCAGGAGGTCACTCATTTTGAAAAGGACAAGTCTTTTGTTCGAACTCAAGTTAAAGGTCCTTTTACAGCTTGGAGACATCTCCATAACTTTAGAAGGGTAGATGAGCACCATACGGTTATTGAAGAAATCATAGAGTATCGCCTCCCTGTTGACAGTGTCCTTGGGTACTTGCTCAACTCTAAGATAGCCAAGAGGCTCACTCGTATTTTTAACTATCGCCAACAGGTGATGAAAAATGATCTCCTTTTTTTAAGACGTTATCCTAAAGAAAAGCTCCATATTTTAATGACGGGATCTACAGGACTTGTAGGACGATCTTTGGTTCCCCTTCTAAAGACCATGGGACATCTTGTCACTCCTATTCAAAGGCATTTATCTGCAGGAGAAGAAGGGATATTTTGGGATATTCAAAATCAAAAACTAGACCCTGAGCTTCTTGAAAACTACGATGCAGTCATTCATTTAGCTGGAGAAAACATTGCACAATTTTGGACAGAGCAGAAAAAAGAGCTAATTTACAATAGCCGCATTCTCTCGACTCATCTTTTGGTCAAAACTTTAAATAAGCTTAAGAATCCTCCTAAAACACTTATTTGCGCATCTGGGCTTCATATCTATGAAGAAGAGAATAGATTTCTCTCCCAAGTTGTTCGAGACTGGGAAGAGGAGACAAAGGCTCTACACAACATGCGCGTTGTCTGCATGAGAACAGGTGTGGTACTAAGCCCTCAAAAAGGGATGTTGAAAAAGCTGCTTGGTTTTTTCAAGTCAGGTTTAGGAGCTAAAATTGGAGATGGAAGCAAGCATATGAGTTGGATCTCCATAGATGATTTAGTTTATTTATATGCCCACGCTTTAATGACTGAGACTTTAGAGGGGCCAATAGATGCAACTTCTCCAAATCCAGTCAACCAAGGCGAGTTTTCTATTGTCCTTGCTAAAGTATTAAAGCGTCCACTTTTTTTGAAGGCCCCTGAGAGTTTAATTACAGCACTTGCAGGACAGATGGGCGAGGAGCTTTTCTTATCAGATTTAAAAATAACTCCTAAAAAGCTTTTGGATACAGGCTATACATTTAGTTATCCAAAGCAAGACCTTGCCTTAAAGCATTTGCTTGGGCTTTTGTAAATCTGACTTTAAGCTTCTTGACTCTATTTTTTAAACTTTGCTATGAAGTTTATCCTACCATCAAATACCAGGAAAGTTCCTATGTTTAAGAATTTCTTAATAGCCACAGCCCTTTTACTCATCACAGTGAGTTGTAATCACTCCATCCTTGGGCAAGCCTCTTCGGAGCAAAATCCCCCCTCTACCAATCAGGGAGAGCCCTCTTACCTCTTCGTCATTAAGTCAAATTACGGAGTCATTCAGCAAACGAGGAGCGGCACTTATCAGCTCATCTTGAATCACGGGGATATGGAGAACGTACTCGTTTTTTCAGATCGCCCTTATCGTTTAGTGCGGAATATAATGGGGTCAGCCCTTCAGTCAGTTTGGACGGAGGGAAACAATTCCTTTGCCGATGACCCTCCCAATGCCGCGGTGATGATCAACCAACAGGTTCAAACGGTGATCGTAATGAATATGAATATCCAAGGAGACCAAACTATTTTTACGATTCAGTCCGATGGCCCTAACTCCCTCACTCCTATGTCTGGAGTCTGTGAGGTTTTCTTTGATGGTGGTAATTCCGGATGTGACGTATTGAATTTAATCGATGGATGCCATGGAGCAGGTGCAGGTTCCCCATTCCCCTAAAGGGACAAGCTACACACTCCTCATTTAGAAATCTTTAGCAATATGATCTTCCATTCGAAAGAATTTTCTCGTGAAAGCTAAAGCTTTTTTCTCATCAAAAGGTTTATGTGCAAAGATAATTACAGATAGAAAAGATTCCTCATTCCAAATTGAAAGAGAAACGCCTGAGGCCAGAAAAGATCTAAAAGCAAAATAGCTCTCATCTTCTTCAAGATCATCTTCTTGTGAAGAAAAAAGAGTATTGAAACCTGAATCTTCAAGCATTAATACGTGAGCTAGGTCATCAAAGTAGTCATCGATAGCCTCTTCATCTACTTTAATGTTGTAGTAACCTTCTATTACATACTGCTGACGTATAATTTTAGGGGCAATTCTATCCATCTTATTTCTCTTTATTAGTTGATTCTTCAGATCTTGGATCAAGATCATATCCTATAGGAGTTTGTGGCGGGAGGGCAACAAAATTTTCTTGCTCCTGTTTGGGCAGTGGACGTTTAATGAGAGATAGAATAAACCCAAATGCTAGAAGGAAGAGGGATGCTAGAGCTATAGAGTAATATAGTCCTATCTGACCTTTGAAGACGTGTATAAAGATAGGAGTGACAAAGGGACCTATAACCGCACCTAAGCTATATGCGAAAAGCATGACACCTGCTACAGTGGTTAACTGATCAGGTTCTGATCGATCCACCACTTGAGCAATGCTCAAAGGGTAGATGGTAAAAGTAAATCCACCCAATATAAAAGAGAAGAAGAGCACCCAAAATGGACGCCCTGTACTAAGAATTATGGCTACAGCGCATGCGAAAGATACAAAGCTCACAGCAATGACCACTTTTCTCCTGCTGATTACATCAGAAAGCCTTCCAATCGGGTACTGGAGAAGAAACCCGCCTGCAATTGTTAAACTCATAAGATAGGCAATGGAAATTTTATTAGTCTGTGCATAGTTGGGCCCAAATGTGTACAGACTTCCGAGCATAATGCCTGCCATAATAGCTCCAATAGTTCCCAAAGGTGCGAGTACAAAAAGATGGAAAATAGCTCTAGCAGGAGGCGCGTTAATGTCAGGGATACGAGTGTGCGTAAAGGTGACTGGTAAAATGGAGCAAGCAGCCAGTATTCCAGCTATGATGTAAGCCATTTCAGATTTGAGATCGATCATAGTGATAATAAACTGACTTAGAGACTGAGCAACATAAAGAGATATCATGTAAATCGCTAAGATAACTCCCCTATTTTTAATATTACTAATGGTCAAAAGCCAGCTTTCAATAACAACATAAAGTGCTGCTATGCAAATCCCCATAATAAAGCGCAATAAGATCCAGATGACAATATGATGAGCAAATACGGTTACTAGGGTACATGCTGTTGCGATAGAGGCAAAAAAGGAAAAAGCTCGGATATGCTTAATCCGCTGAATAAGATGCTCTGATTTTAGTGCCGCTATTAAAAATCCTGCATAATAACTCCCTTGGATGACACCGATAGTCAAAGAGCTTGCTCCATCTAAAAGTAGTTTAGCACTGACAAAAGTAATAAAAAAACCGTTTGAAAGCATCAAAAAGGCTAATGAGAGTAGCGGCGCGAATGTAATCCGTAGAATGTGTCTCATTCCAGATTCCTTAAATGGGTTATTCATTACTTATGGGTAACAGCTTATGTACTAATTAATCAAATTTAAAATTTACGAATAGCTCAAATGTAAAATTTTACAACTTTAAGCAAGCGCTACCCTTGAAAACATTGAATTATCTGATTAAAATGGATTTTTTAGAAGAGACTTTTAGATGAAAGCAAAAAAAGTACAGGTAGGGGTTTTGTGTTGCGGGCGTTTTGCTATGAGACGTCTTTTACCTGAGCTTAAAAAAATCCCCTCTTTCTCTTTATTAGGTATCCATAATAGGACCTTAAAAAAGGCGCAAGTCCTGGCAAATGAATATCAAGCACCCTTCTATACAGACTCTGAAAAAGAGCTTATTGAGCACCCTGACCTAGATGCCCTCATTATCACTTCCCCCAACTATCAGCATAAAGCACATATTCTTCAGGGGCTTGAAAGGAATTTGGCTCTTTTTACTGAGAAGCCTTTTAGTCCTAGTTATGCAGATTCTCTTCAGATTTTAGAGAAACTCAAGCCCTCAGACATCTTGTTAGTTGGACACTGCTATCGTTTCAAAAGTGCTATTCAAAAAGCTAAAGAATTTATTCAAGATGGCCATCTAGGCGACCTCCTCTCTTTGGATGTCCACACACATATGTCGATCCCTCAGACTGGTTGGAGATTTCAGAAGAAATATGGAGGCGGCGTCACCTTAGAGCTTGGAGTTCATGTCATCGATACTATTCGATACTTAAGTGGGCTTGAGTTTAAGTCTATTTACGCTTTGGGAAACTTTATCAAAGATGCAAATGGTGAAGACCTTGACATCTCCATTCACGCTTTAGCTCAACTGGAAAACAACCTTCCTGCCTCTTTTTCCGTTTCATTTAATGCTCCTTACTCCACAGGGTTCACTTTAAAGGGAACAAAAGGCTCCTTAGAGAGTACTTATACACTTAGAGGGGATGATGATAATAAAGAGACTTTAACTTTCCAAGACCTCAATGAGAATAGAAAAGAACTCCCGCTTTCTCCTCAAAATATCTATTTTCAAGAACTCAAACACTTTTCTGAAGTCATTCAGGGAGCTTCCTCTCTTCTTACAGCTGAAAATGGAGCATGCAATATTGAAGTTACTGAAGCACTACAAAATTCTCTTAAGTCTCAAAGGCAAGAAGAGGTAAATTCTTCGATCCTTATTTAGACCTTTTGATTTTAAGAGACTTATCGAGAGTAAATGTCTTAGGAGTCATGTGAAGCGGCTTTATCTTAAAAGGCTTCCAGTAGCTTTCTTCTTCATCTTCATAACAAACGAGAAGTTGTTCTCCTGGGAGAATCTTCTTTTTTGCTCGATAGAAAACTTCTAGAGGGCTAGGCTCTAATCCAAACGAGTTTTTAGGAACTTTGAAGATCTCAGCTTCTATGTTTGGCTTAGAGGAGTGATTAATGTAGCGCGTGAAATTTCCTTTCTTTTCAGCGTCTAGATTGAGTGCATATAGTCTTTTAGGATGGAATTTTTTCTTCTTATCAAAAGTTGCTTGTTCAGCTTTTTTCAATAAGATATCAGATAAGGGCGCAAATGCGTAAGCGGAGTCATCTGGATCATTTTGAGGGGAAATTGAAAGCTCTCCTGAGTAAGGTGCGATGAGCTCCCCTTTCAAAATAGGCTCTGCATCAGGTCTTAAAAAGAGGCCATATCCTAGGTGCTCATGTCCTTCCAGTTTTTTAAGTATAAATTTTTCAGGAAGCCCTTTTTCCAAAATAACTTCTGAAACAGCTACAAGTTCTTTCAAATTTTTTCTTGGCAGCGGAGCTAGGTCAATCTCTTGCTCTTTAATTTCTCGAGCAACGATCTTAGAAACATCTTGTACGTAAATTTGGCGTGGTAGTTTATACTTCATATCATTAATATAACAAATTTCCATAATTAATTAATAGCTCCGATTTTTATAAATTAAGATAACGTAACATATTCAAAGAGAAAGATCTATTCGTAATAAAAAAAAATATTGATGTAAAGAAGAAAGTTTAAAAAAAATCAGGTAAGCTAATTTCTACTATTGACCAGAGCTTCCCTGTTTAAAAGTTCCCCCTTCGGAATGTTGAACATCAGGGTTATTGGATAAAATAGCGTGCCAGTTTCCTGAAGAGTTGCTCTCGTAATTCATGACAAAAGCATAGAGATAAATATTCTTTTCGTCTGAATAGGTCAGCATAATCTCCACACGATTAGGGTTCTCTGAGTGAAACGTATAATCCCCTTCTTCAAAAAACTTGCCATCTACATATGCCACGTATGTTCCATTTGTTTTGTATTCATAGGCCACAGTTTTATGTAAGATATCATTATCAAAAACGCCGCCCACTTTTTCTAAGTAGTAACTGACTGTCAACCCTTTCACATCTTTTGGAGCATATCCCGTACTGGAATAGCAGCTGGTAAGTAATAAGAATACTGTGAGTAAAGTTGCTTTTCTTTTAAATTTTTTCACTTTTAGCTACCTCCAAAGTTAAAAAAAAATTTATACTCAAACGAATTCATTCAAGCAAGAGTAAAAATACAACCAAAGGTCCGTATGAAGTGTTTCCTATTTATTATTTCTATTTTCAGCTGTAGCATTTTTGCATCCGATTTAGATTCTTATCTTTATCATGATCACTCTATTTCCCAGTATAACCATGCATTAACTCTGATAGAAAAGATGGAATTAAAAGGGAGCGAACAAATATTAGACGTTGGCTGCGGAGATGGCAAGATCAGTCATTTGATTAGCCAGAAACTTAAAGACGGTACTCTTTTAGGAATCGACAGGTCCCCTTCTATGATTGATTTTGCGACTCACAACTACACCTCAAATGCTTGTAGATTTCAACTTTTAGATTTCACTGACTTTTCCGGAGAAGATCTTTATGATTGTGTGACTATTTTCTCAGCGCTTTTTTGTTTTGAAGACCCTGAATTTATTCTTAAAAAAATGCTCAAAGCTTTAAAGCCAGGTGGTAGGTTATACGTTCTTGATTACCCAAAAGAAGATATTGGTTGGCTAGCTTGTCAAGACGCCTTATCAAAAGATGCGGTCTTAAGTTCCTATCAAAATAGCTCTATTTTTTCTAGACTCTTAACAGGGGATCAATACAAAGAGCTCACAAAACGATTAGATGCTCACCTAATTAGTTTCCGTACCTACAATACTTTTTCAATTCACAAGGATTTAGAAGAGTATAAAGAGTATGTTGCAAGTTGGATTCCTCTATTTACTCAAGTCCCAATAAGAAACCTTAATTCATATGTAGACTCAGTCTGTGATCAATGTGAATCATATTTTGTAAGAGATGCTACTGGGGACCTCAAATTTCCTGTGACTCGTGTAGAACTCATTTTAGAGAAGCCTTTATTTTCACAATGAGAATTTTTATTGTAGACAATTAGATTCATTTCGCTTAGAAAGTTGAAATTATTATTTGATTATTCAACTAAGTAATTTCTCCAAATGAAGAAAAAAATAACAATTATACTTTCTGCGTTAACTGTTCTAGGCGTTATTGCCTTAGCAGTTCTTTACATCAGCACTCATAATATTCCTGTTTTAAATCCTAAAGGAATTATTGGAGAGAAAGAGAGAGACCTTATTATTTTGGCCTCTATTTTGATGCTTATTGTTTTAATTCCTGTATATATTTTAGCCTTTGCATTTGCATGGAAATATAGAGCGGACAAGAAAGCTAAATACACGCCAGACTGGGAACACAGTACTCTCGGAGAAGTTCTTTGGTGGGGTATTCCTTTTGCGATCATCACTGTTTTAGCTGTTTTTACGTGGACTTCCAGCCATGATCTTGACCCATCCAAACCCCTTGTCTCCCAAAAAGAACCGATTACCATACAAGTGGTTGCACTAGAATGGAAATGGCTTTTTATCTATCCCGATTATGGGATAGCGTCAGTCAATTTCTTTCAATTCCCTGAGCAAACACCTCTCAATTTTGAAATTACAGCGGATGCCCCTATGAATTCTTTTTGGATTCCTCAACTTGGTGGACAAATTTATGCGATGCCAGCGATGCGCTCTAAGTTACATCTTATAGCCAATGAAGTAGGTGATTATAGAGGATCTTCGTCCAATTTAAGTGGAAAAGGTTTTGCTGGGATGATTTTTAGAGCTCGAGCATCTTCTGAAGAAGACTTTGATCATTGGGTACAGTCTGTAAAAAAATCCCAAACAGGTTTGGGGATGACTGAATACAATGACCTTGTTGAACCCTCTCAATATAACCCGGTCTCTTATTACAATTTAAAAGAGCCCGATCTATTTGAACTTATCCTACAAAAATATAGAGCCCCCTCGAACTAAGGAAAAAGAGTATGAAACTTTTTGGAAGACTAACAAAAGAAGCTATGAAGCACGACTGGATTGAGTATGGTGCTGGCATTTCCATATTTTTAGGGTTAATCGCTGTCATAGCACTACTCACTTATTATAAGCGTTGGAAATGGCTCTGGAAAGATTGGATCATATCTGTTGATCACAAGAAGATCGGCATCATGTATCTCGTTGTAGCCTTTATTATGCTTGCTAAAGGTCTTGTCGATGCAGGGATGATGCGAGCTCAGCAAGTTTTTTCTGTAGGAGATTCTATGGGATACTTGGGAGCTGATCACTTTCAGCAAATTTTCACAGCTCACGGCGTTGCCATGATTTTCTTTGTGGCCATGGGATTTATTTTTGGAGCCATCAATTTAATTGTGCCTCTCCAGATAGGTGCAAGAGATGTTGCTTTCCCTTTCTTAAACTCACTCAGTTTTTGGCTTTTTGCTTCAGGCTCTCTCTATATCCTCCTCTCACTTGTCGTAGGAATGTTTGCAGGAACCGGGTGGACGTCCTACCCCCCACTCTCGGGGATAAAGTACAGTCCGGGGGTCGGAGTCGACTATTGGCTGTGGACCATTCAAATCTCTGGAGCCGGAACTTTAATTTCTGGTATTAATTTTATGGTAACCATTTTGAAAATGCGCTGCCCTGGCATGTCTCTAATGCGCATGCCTATCTTTGTTTGGGCATCTTTAGCAACTATGATTTTAGTGGTCTTCGCTTTTCCCATCTTGACAGCAACCATAGGGATGCTCTCTACAGATCGCCTTTTATTTACCAAGATCTTTACAGCTGATTATGGGGGGAACCCTATGATGTTTGTGAACTTAATCTGGGCATGGGGACACCCCGAAGTCTATATTCTCGTGCTACCTGCTTTTGGAGTTTTCTCTGAAGTCGTCCCTGTTTTTTCAAAGAAAAAACTATTTGGTTATACTTCTATGGTTTGGGCCATCTTTGCCATTTGCTTCCTCTCTTTTATCGTCTGGCTACATCACTTCTTTACCATGGGCGCTGGAGCCAATGTCAATGCCTTCTTTGGTATGATGACCATGATTATTGCAATCCCAACAGGTGTAAAAATATTCAACTGGCTCTTTACCCTCTTTAGAGGGCGTGTGGAATTTCATTCTGCAATGTATTGGTTTTTAGGGTTTGTCGGTATCTTTACCATAGGGGGAATCACAGGGGTAATGATGGCAGTTCCTGGAATTGACTTCCAAGTGCACAACAGTCTATTTCTAATTGCTCACTTCCACAATGTCATCATTGGTGGTGTTGTATTTGGAGCCTTTTCAGCTTACTCTTACTGGTTTCCAAAATTTGCTGGTTTCAAGCTCAATGAACGTCTTGGAAAAGCAGCCTTTTGGTGCTGGCTTTGGGGATTTTTACTTGCCTTCTTCCCCTTGTACCTCTTGGGCTTTATGGGAGCTACAAGGAGGCTTAACCACTATGATATGAAAGAGTGGTGGCCTCTTTTCTTTGTTGCAGCTATTGGAGTTATTGTAATTTTTTGCGGTGTAGGTCTTCAACTTCTTCAATTCCATGTCAGTTTAAAAGAACGCAATGCAAATAAAGATACAACAGGAGATCCTTGGGATGGTAGAACTCTAGAATGGTCAACCACTTCTCCCCCTCCTTTTTATAATTTTGCACACACACCTGTCGTGCACTCAAAAGATGCTTTTTGGGAAATGAAAAAATCCAAAAATAAAGAAGCTGCCAAACCTTATGAAGATATTCATATGCCTAAAGATACAGCAATAGGTTTTTATATTGGCTGCTTAAGTTTTGTGATGGGCTTTGGATTTGTCTGGCATATGTTTTGGCTTGGGTTTCTCAGTTTTTTTGGGATCCTGCTCTGCGTCATCATCCGTTTATATGTGAAAGAAACAGATTACTACGTCACTGCTAAAGAAGTTGAACAAATAGAAAAAGGGAGACAACCTGCATGAGTGATTCTAATTCTGTAGTCAACGAAGCATATCCTGATCCTCACCACGATGTTTACTCTAAAACCCTCTTGGGGTTCTGGCTCTACATCTTGACCGATCTGATTTTGTGTGGTGTTCTTTTTGCAGCTTATGCAGTTCTTGCAAACAACACATTTGGAGGCCCTACAGCCAAAGACCTCTTCTATATGCCCTCGGCGCTTATTGAAACCATGCTTCTTTTAACAAGTAGCTTCACAATTGCTCTCGCTTCTGTTTTTGTACACCGAAAGCAAAAAGGATGGACAATAGGCCTCTATACCATTACTTTTGTCTTAGGAATCGCATTTATGGTGATGGTTTTCTCTGAATTTAGTCGTATTCTTGCAGAAGGATACAGCTGGGAAACTAGCGGCTTTCTATCAGGATATTTTACTTTGCTTGGTACAATCGCTCTTCACATGCTTATCGCTCTACTTTGGATTCTTGTTTTAGTGATTCCCGTCTGCTACCACGGAGTAAGTGATGTGAGTGTCAAAAGACTCACTTGTCTCAAGATGTTTTGGCAATTTGTCAACATTGTTTGGATTTTTATTTTCTCTTTCGTTTACTTAATAGGGGTATACCAAAATGCTAGATATTGAAAACAAAAGAAATAGAGACTTTCATTTTCCTATTTGGGGATACCTAATATCTGCAGCTTTAGTCTTTGCTGCCTACTACCTTGCCACTAAAGCCAACTTAGCCAGCTGGGCTCTTATTTTTACAATCGTTGGAATAGCGACTATTCAAGCTTGTGTTCAACTCTTTTTATTTCTGCATATAGGCATAGAGTCCAAACCTAGGTGGGGCATAATGACTACCCTATTCACCGTTTTAGTACTCGTTATTATCTTTGGAGGAACTCTTTGGATCATGCGTAATCTTAGCTACAACCTTATGCCAGGTCATTAAAAATGAATAAGAAAAAAGTGTGGATTGTAAGTACAGTTTTAATGTGTGGGTTATCACTTGGTTACTTTTCCATAAAACATTTTAAAACAAACCCTTCATCTCAGCATAAAATTGTCTATTCTGTTTCGACTCCTCGAGCTTTATCGACGGCCTTTACAAGAGTTTGGGAAGCAGCAGGTGATTATGATATTTATTTTGAGCCGAGCTTTACCCCCTATAACTTTGCTAATGGATCTTTAAAAGAAGAAAAAGTTCAAGAGGGCATCCCTAAAACTTTTGAAGAACTTAAAGGGCATTTCTTTGAATCTCTAAAAAACTCAAATGTCTTTACTAAAGAAATTGCTTTTACTGTGCACAACTTTCTCCTAACAGATCAAAAGTTTGTAAAAGACCCAAGGGTTCAGTTTATTTTTCTCATTAGAAACCCTCATCATAGTTTAATTTCATGGCACAACCTACATGAACGCTCAGAAAAATTCTGGATAGCAGATTGGGATAGAGAGTGCAGTCTCAAAGATATCCATGAAATCTATCAAACAGTTTGCAAGCTCTCTCCAAACCCTCCTATCATTGTCTTTGCTGAACAAATCTATGCAGATCCTGAGCATACGATCAGCCATCTCTTTGGGCAGATTGAGAAGCCTTATGATCCTAGTTTTTTAAACTGGAAAGCTTCTGAAGATATACTGAATACAACATCATGGCATTTTCTAGAGGAATTAAAGCGAGAGACCAAGCACAATGCGCTCACTACTTCGGGTTTTCAAGCGCCTACTCAATATGATGTGAATGAAAAAGGAGAGGCTACTTTCAGTGAAATAGAAAACAATGTCGATAGAAACAACATGATGCGCACCTACCTGGAGCAAAAAGAATACTATAATCTCTTTTTAGAAGAGACTAAGCACCATATTAAAACAGTTCCTCTTCCAAACAAACTCAATTAGAGTTATTCAGCATTACATTTGCAGATGCAGTCCGCTTCACACATACAGGCTTCAATACACTCACAGATACAACCTACAACTTTTTGTTCAGCAGGCTTAGCTTTTTGAATAAGAGAAC
>CAYGMF010000016.1:0-1322 GCA_964351075.1 uncultured bacterium | reverse complement strand
CAGATACAACCTACAACTTTTTGTTCAGCAGGCTTAGCTTTTTGAATAAGAGAACAGGAATAAAACATAAAAGCACCTGTTAGGATAAAAAGAAACAACACCATTTTTTTCATAAAAAGCTCCCTGGATTATTTTTTCAGGTCTATCATAGATTCGCTATTTTAAGCTAGATCTGAAAACAGGTTTAATATACAAAACTAATAAAAAACTGATCTGTAAGGTCAGGCCCCTTTAATATTTGACCGATGGAATCTTAAATGGAAAAGCTCTCCAAACCAACCTTCCCCTTTATCTTTAAAACTTACTTCGATCTGGCCAAGCCCGGTATTTTGTTTGGCAATTCAATTACAGCAACAGGAGGGTTCCTTTTAGCTTCTAGAGGTGCTTTTAACTTCTCTCTTTTCTTCATGACGCTTCTAGGGCTTGCTTGTATTATGGCTTCAGGTTGCGTCTTTAATAACTGTATCGACAGGAAATATGATGCCAAAATGAAGAGGACCCAAAATAGGGCGCTTGTCAAAGAGGATCTCTCGCTTAAGCAAGCCATTATCTACGCTACTTGTTTAGGATTTTCTGGAAGTTTCTTATTAGGCTATTTTGTGAACTCTTTAGCTCTTTCCCTAGCTCTCATAGGCTTGGTGATCTATGTTGTTTTTTATAGTTATTGCAAACACTACTCTAGTTACTCCACCTTGGTGGGTAGCCTAGCAGGAGCAACCCCTCCAGCTGTCGGCTACTGCGCTGTAAGTAACCAATTTGACCTTGGAGCTCTTCTTATCGTTTCTTGGCTTATCCTCTGGCAAATGCCTCACTTCTATGCAATCACTATTTATCGACTTGAAGAGTATACCAAAGCTTCCCTCCCTGTTTTACCCACAACCCATGGTATGCTTACAACAAAAGTACATATGCTGCTCTACATCCTTGGTTTTATAGGCATATCAGCGCTTATGACGCTCTTTCATTATACAGGCCCGCTATTTCTCATTGCTGCTTCTCTTTTAGGACTCAACTGGTTTAGAATTGCTCTGAAAGGATTTAAATGCAAAGAAGACAAAGTGTGGGGGAAAAAAATGTTTCTTTTTTCCCTTGTTGTCATTATCGCTTTAAGTTTTATAATTCCTTTTGCTTAGCCTAATTCATTGCTAGTAAGGTATCTCATTCTAAACAAATTTTTAGACAAATAACTGAATTTAAGAAATTATTTTAATATAGAAATTATAACCTCTATAGAGTGTAAGGTGATACTTTACACTCTTAAGATAAGCGGCTTTTTAAAAATACGCCTACATCTAATAATCAAAGATTTAAAAAGAATCGGA
>CAYGMF010000015.1:26793-32795 GCA_964351075.1 uncultured bacterium | reverse complement strand
GGTCCTTAAAGCCTAATAGAGATTACTTTAAAGAGCAATCTTCATGTAAATTTAATTTTTAGGAATAAAAAATAAGAATGCGCAAGCATCTATTAATCTTGCATGTGGTATTCAAAGAGCTGGCTGTTGCCTAGCTTTCTTTGTTTGTAGAGCTTTAGGGTCTTTAAGTCTTTTGGATAAGGAGGCTCTTTTCTATGTGTTTCTAGAAAGAAGCGCCCCTTTTTATTTAAAATAGCATGCTCATCTAGAATTTCAAAGAGTTTGTGAGAGGTTGGATTAAGCGGGTCTTGGCTATAGGGAGGATCAGCAAAAATGAGGTCACAAAGGGTGGGAACTTTAGAGAGGGCAGAGTAGACATTTTTTTGAACAATTAAAATCTGATCTTCTACTTTAAGCAGGGCTGCATTTTTTCTAATCGCGTCTATTGCAGTTTTCTGATTTTCAATAAAAATGACTTTTTTAGCTCCTCGGCTGAGTGCTTCAAAACCAATAGCTCCAGAGCCTGCAAAGAGGTCTAAAAATACAGCATCCTCTATGAATGGGGCGCAAATATTAAATAGGGTTTCTCTTAAAATACTTTTAGACGGACGAGTCTTGTCCGTTTTAGGAGCAAAAAGTTTTCTTTTTTTAAACTGTCCACCAATAATCTGCATCATTACTCGAATGCTAAAGGCAACTGTATGGGCTTTAGGAGCTCTTTAGCTTTGGTTAAAAATTCTGGGTGCCCGGTGTGTAGAAATTGTTCATATTCCTGATAAGCTTGTTGTAAAAGAAGATTCTTTTTTAAGCAACTTTCATCGGTTAAAAGGCCTTTTGTTAAGGAAACTGTCTTTTTAATATCGAGCCAATTGTCGTAGTAGCGACCTTGCAAGAAAAGGGTAAAGTCAGAAGCTTTATCAATAGATCCATAGAGGACATACTCTAGGTTTTCATACAGATTAGGCATTCTTGAAAGAGAAGGATATAGAGTAACTTTTGCGTGAGTGTGGTGAGGGAGTACTGTTGCGACTAAATCTTTTCCAATAGGAGAATTGAGGGATTGGATGAGGCGGGTAAGCTCACTTGTGATTTGACTTGCGTTTGTAGCCACACGGATGGAACCCTTGTTAAAGACACTTAAAAGGTCTAGAAGAGGGACATTATTGCGCTTTCCAATGGCTATTGAAAAAAGAGAAACTCGCCCTCTATTTTTTTGAGTCCATTGATTGAGTGTTTTCCTCTGTTTCTCTTTGTTTAAAAACGTGTCTCCATCAGAGAGTAAAATTGCTGTATTGACCTCATTATCTTGTACAGCTTCAGGGATTATTTTATCTAAAGAGGAGTACAGATCAGTTGTCGCAAAAAAACCACCATGCTTTTGGGTCTTTAAAAAACTCTTTGCTAAGGCTCGGTTTTTGGGATTAAGAGGTAGGTTTGTTTCCGAGAGCTTGACCACTTTTCCATCAAAAATAAAAAGATTGAAGGTGTCCTCTTCGTGCATGAGGTCTAAAACTTTTGCAACAGCCTCTTTAGCAAGTTCATATTGTTTATGAGAAATGGAGTGAGAGCGATCCAATAAGAAAAAGAAATTTTGTCGGATGCGCTTAAATTGTTTATGCGGCTTAGGAAGGAGGGAGAGTTTAAAAATAAACCCCTCTTCCTTTAGACGAGGAGCATATTCCACATGAACCATAAAGTCAGAGCTATTGGCAATGATACGCTGATTTTTACTTGTCGGATCTAGTGAAGCATTTGTATTGGAAGAAGGTAGAATAGGTTCATTTAAACCAATTGGGCTCAGAGGCAGATCTATAGACGCCGTAGCCCCTCCATTTTCGCAGAGGTCGATTAAAGAGATGGGATGGTGAATTGCGTGTGCTGTTGCAAGTTCAAAGGTTGGATCAACTGGGTTTATTGTATCTGACATGGTTTCTTCTGTATATTGGAAGGAAGCTTCAAGAAGGTCGTGCGAGTTAGATAAAAGAGAAACGGATGCTTTTTTTGCTGTTTCAATAAAATTTTGGAAAGCCTCTTTAGACGTTTCTGGAAGTGGCCCTTTAGAGGTAGGATCAATTTCAGCTTCTGGTCCAGCGATAAAAGAGGAGTTTAGGTCTTGAAAATCAAACTGCACATTTGTGGGAGCCACTGTTTTAGCTAAAAGTCTGTTAAAAATATTGGTGAGGTCTTCATTTCTTTTTTTAAGAGGGTGCTCTTGAGATATAAAGGGGTCATCTCCTAAATGGGAGAGCTTGGGAATGGCTAGGTTTTGAGATCGAAAAGTTACGCTTTTAAGCTTATAAAATCCAGCTGTGTGGAGCGCAAGAACACCTACAATAATGGAGATTAAAAGTTTTAAGTTTAGAGGTGTTTTGTAGGGCGATTGATTCATTGAGCTTCCTCAAAGTAATGGATCCAAACCTTTTTTGGGAACTTCTCTTGGTCGATAGATTGAAGTTCCAGCTGCACTTGATTTAAGAAGTAAGGGGAATAGGCTTGGGCGCTTTTTTGAAAGTTTTCAAATAAAGCATAAGCAAGCTGTTTCTTTTCTTGGAAGAGCTTTTTTTGACCTTCTTGATGAGCGATCTTAGCTTCTAAGTGTGAGATCCTCGCTTCAATTAAAAGCATATAGTTTTGATAGATTTGATCTTTTTGGGGAAGGTAGCTCCTCATTTCTTGATATTCTTGGATGCATAAATTCCCCTGATCTGAAAAGAGTTCTTTAACCTCTTTGAGCTCTTTTAGGAGAGTTGAGTAATTATGATTTATGAGGTCAGGGAGAGCATTAAAAAGGGCTGCATCTAAAGCTGCTTCTAAATGGAGAGGCTCTTGCTTCAGAGAAATATTGACTTGAAGATCTCTAAATAGTTGTCTAATCTTTGCTTGGTGGGGGAGTTCTTTTGGATTAGATAGATCAATGAGAAGTCTAGCTAGATGTAGTTTGGCCAGGTTTGTTATTTCAGGGGAAGAGTGCATGGATGGACTCAAAAGAGTCTCATAAAGGGCTTTTGCTTTGCGGTTATTCTTAATTTTTTGGTAAGTCTGAGCCAGCTCTAAAAGAGATTGGGCATAAAGAGGATCAGTTGTCTTAATTTTAGGGTAAAAGGCTTCGAGCTTTTTTATTTTTACTCTGTTTCTTTTTTGCCATCCTAGAATTTGGATTTGGTTCCACTGAATTTGTTGAAGAAGAGATGAGCTTAAGCTTTCAGGGTCTTTTTGAAGCGAGCTAAAAAGGGATTGAGCGCGATCCACATCTTCTTGAAGAGGATCTAGTGAGTTTTTAATTTGACTTTCTGCCTTTTGAAAGTAAAAGTGGCTTAGCCAAAGAAGGTGATCTTGAGGAACTTTGACTTGTAGATCAATTGCTTGATAAAGAGAGTCCGCTGCTTTTTGAATCTCTTGTTGATTATCGAGATCTGCTTTTTGCATTTCTTTAGCCTTTTTTGAGTGGCTATGGAAAAGATGCAGGAAAAGGTTTCCCTTCTCTTGGTTTGTAGGAGCCAACGTTAAGGCATTTTCTAAAGAAGTTTGATAATTTTCAAGCTCACTTTTAATTCCTTTGTAAGAAGAGGCAAGTAAGAGATGGGCTTGATAGTTTAAGGGATGGTCTGGGTAGTTTTTAAAATACTCACTTAAGTGAGCGCGTAATTCTAAAGGCCTTTGTAAATCATAGTAGAGCTTTCCCATTTTAAGAGAAATCTCAGGGATGACTTCGGGTTCAAAAAAGCCTTCAGAGGAGAGTGCTTGTCCATAATCTTTGAGAAGTTGTTTTTTCAGCTCTTCACTAGGTGTAGAATTCATTTTCATGCAAGTGGACTGAATCAGGCGGTAGAGGGCTTGGTTTTTCAAATGACTATTTGGGTAGTGATTCAAAAATTGATCAAAATAAAAGTGCGCTTCATCTAGTTGATTTTGCTCATAAAGGCAAAAGGCATATTCAAATAAAGCATTTTCAGCAATTTCTAAATCAGGAGAGTTTATGATTTTTTTAAATTCGCTCTCAGCCTGTTTGAACTGTTTGTTTTTTTGTAGAAGTTTTCCATTTAAATAGGCAATTTTAGGAAAAAATTCTAAAGAGGGTTTTAACTCTTCATATTCATCAAATAGATGTCGAAATTCACTTTCATCGTTTAAGTGGTAACACGCAAGCAAAGAGAGAAAATAGGCTTCATTTTTATCAGATAGGACATCAGTATCTTGAAGGTAGAAGCTAAAGTGTGCATAAGCTTCTCCAAACTGCTGCAAGGCTAAGTGTGACTTTCCCAAAACAAAGTGAGCATAAGAGTTCTTACTAGGTGGGATAGATTCTAAAATTTCATCTTTGGACTCAGTTAGTGTTTGATAGTCTTGGGTATTAAATAAAAGTACCATCCAGTTGTAAGTCGCATTTGAGTTTTTTTGTCCTTCTAGACTTCGAACATCATAAAACGTTTGGCGAGCTATATCAGGATTATAGTGAGACTGAATGGTTGCTGCTAAGTAAAGAAGATCTTCTTTACGGTTGGGAAAGAGATCAGCACACTCTAAGTACAAAGCTGACGCTTCCTCATATTTCTTTTTCAGTGTATAAATTTGAGCCAAGGCAATTTTGGCATAGGGAGCAAGTGAGGTTTCACCGAGCTCCTTGAAGTAAATTTCAGCCTCAGCGAGTTCTTCCTCAGCTTGGTCTTTGGATCTTAAAAGAGCTTCTGCATAATAAAATACTAGAAGATGCTTCTCTTCCCTTGTAAAGGGGAAGTTAGATTTTAGGAGAAGAGCTGCTTTTTCTTTCAAAGGGTTATAATTTTTAAGCAAATATTCACAATTTAGAATTTGAAGCCTTGCCTGTTTAAGAAGTGAGGGCGTTTGAATTTTTGAATAAATTAAAAGAGCATCTTCAAACTGTTGCTCTTTTTGAGCTATATCCCCTGAAATAAGGTGTAGTCGATCTAAAAAGTCACTATTAGAATACTCTTCTTGAAATTGTTGAATAAGCTCTTTTGTAAGAGAGAAATCCTGGTCTTGATAGCAGGCAGCGATTCGTCGAACAGCTAAATTTTCGTCTTCGGAACTAGTTAGGGGACCCACAAAACAAAGGAGGGTAAAAAGCAAAATGAGCTTTTTATAAGCTAATAGATGGGACATGAATCCTGCATAAAAAATGAGTACAGCTATGTTAAAATAATGCTCTTTTAGCTAAAAGAGATATTTAAGATGGACTTGCAGGTTCAGAATCAAGATTCCAATTTTCATCTTTTTCATAGCCAAGAGATACAAGTAGCGCATTATGCTTAAGCTTAAAGTTTCTTACGTGATGCTCTTTAAAGTAGTCTTTCCAGCGACCTACCTTCTTTTTTGTTGTATAGGTAAAAGAACCTCCAATCATGCTCTTTGCAACTTCTTTTATCTTTTCATCTGAGGCGACAGTACCTGTAAAATCAAGAATTTTTCTAAGGCAATTGAGCTGTGCTTCGCTACTGTTTCCTCCGAGCTCCGGACCAATTAAATCTTCGAAGGAGAGCAGTAATAAGTTTGGAGGGGGAGGAGCTTTTGTTAAAGCATCAAAATCATATAAGGCCTGTATAAGCTTGGGAAATCTAGTAAAGTGTTGGAAATGTGGTGGCGTTGTTTCATTAATAGCCCAGTCTAGTTTAGTATCCATGTCTATATGTCGATATCCAAAGCGAGTCCGCCTATCTTTTTCTTGGTCTATCCATTGGATATATGAAATAAGAAAGTCTCGAGGATCTCGTATAGTGCTAATATATTTTTCATCACTTTTTAAGTGAGAGACATTGCTAATTTTGCTACCCCCTGTACTTAGATGTGGAACCCCATCAGGAAATTTAAATCGGATCCCAAATTCATGCATGATATTAATGAGCAAGTGTGTTCCTGTTTTAGGAACTGTGATGATATTCAGATGTTGCTTACTCTCCTCACTAGAAACTTCTTTAATGCTTAATCTGCCGCCGTGAGGTTCTTTGTATACTATTTGCATGGCTCCTCCAAAAAATATAATATCTAGACATAGAGTGACATATAAT
>CAYGMF010000015.1:22020-26693 GCA_964351075.1 uncultured bacterium | reverse complement strand
TATTTATGCGTAAAAGTATCGATGCTGGGGGCTCTTCTAAAGCTTTCCTTGTGACAGCCATGTCTTTTGCTTGCGTAGTTTCCGTCTATCTTGGACCTATAAGAACAGGTTTTTTTGCCTGGAGTAATGCCATTGCCGTGATTGGACTTGTTACAGGTTTATTTTTGGGTGTGATGATGTGGTCTCTTGGAAAAGCGCTTGAAAAAGGACCTGCAGGCTTAACCATTGCCTACTTAAATGCCTCTAATTTGATACCCGCTATTTTTATGATGCTTCTTTTTGGAATTGCTTTTGGATACCGCTATGCATGGTGGAATGCTATGGGATCTGCTCTTGTGATCGTTGGGCTTTTTTGGGCTGTTTGGAAGACGTCTAAAACAACAAAAAGCCAATCATTTTGGTTAGTTTTTGCAACGCTCTCATTTGTAACACACGTAGTTTTCCTAATGCTCATACAGTGGCGTGTCCTCATTATTACACCTGGTCTTCCAACAAGTATGCTATTGCCTTTTTCTGTAGATGCAAATCAAGCCGAGTGGTTTATGCCGATGCTTTTTGTAGCGGCGACTTTATTTTTACTTTATCAATTTAAGAGGGAAGGGAATCCCCCTCCTCGAAAAGTAGAAATCAATTTTGGATTACTTGGAGGAACTCTTAATGGGGTTGGTACCTATCTCTTAATTCGAGCAGCACAGTCAGCATCTCCTTGGGAAAGTGCTATGATTTTTCCTATTTATGCTGTAGGGATTGTTCTTGTCTGTAATATTTGGGGACGCGTTTTATACCGAGAAAATGTGCACTGGAAAGCGATGAGTCTTTGTATTGGAGGTCTCTTTATTGGGACTGTAGATTGGACAAGCCTTATTCGTTAGTGCTCGTCTAAAGTTTCCTCGTCGGCATAGCTGCCATAATGTCGAATTAAAGACTCTGCTCTTTGGGGGACCTTGGATTTTAATTTTTCGAAAATTTTCAAACCTTTAGAATTTGATCCTTGTTGAAAGTATAAGATTCCAAGTTTGTAAAGAACATCGAGGTCTTCGGGAGCTATTTTTAAAATAGTCTCGTACGCTTCAATTTCTTTGTGAGGCATCTTGAGGTCATGGTAGCTGTAGGCGAGTTGTGTATAAACCCAAGGGTCATTTGGGTTGTAGTCATTTAAAATATTAAATTCTTCAACAGTTCTTTGCGCACAGAGAGTGAATCGATCATGCATGGCTTTTGAAAATCTTTCAGGTGGAATCCAACGCTCTTCCTCTGAATCAGTACCCTTTTGAGGGATGGAGTAGATGTTAGAGAGCATAATATAGGTATTTGCAAGAGCTACATGAAATTGTAGGTTACTTGGCTCTTTTTTTATGAGCTCCACATAGGATTCAATGGCTCGAAAGTAAAACCACTCTTTTACAGCATGTATATCTTTCCAATGTAGCCAGCATCCAAATTTTTCAAAGGTATAGTGAAGGGAATAAAAAATCCGCTTTGGCTTATAAAGCTGATATTCAAAGTCTTTTAGGCTGTGCGCTACGCGGCACAAAGAAGATGCCACCCATAAATGGCGCTCTATCTCACTGCTTTTGGATTTTGCAACTTCTTTGAGTTCATTTAAAGTCTTCTCAGATAGGCCAAGGAGTTGGTCAGGGCGTTTACTTTGAAAATAAAGCCTTAAAATGAAGTAAGAAAATAGAGTCATTAGAAGAGAAGCTAGAGTAACTGCTAAGAGAGAGGATCTTGTTAAAAAATTAAAAAAGATTAAGCAGCAGGTAACTTCAAATAACCCAAGAGTAACAAAGATGAAATTGAAATAGGCATAGCCCTTCAAAGTGCGCTTTGTCTCTTCTACGAAATCTGAGAGTACGGATTGATGTTCATGCTTTGGAGATAGGCTAATTTCTTCTGACCAAGTGGACATATATTATCTCGTGATCAAGGGGTTAAAGTAATAATAAGCTTCTTGAAGATTTGGAGACTTTATTTCGCAAGAGACTTCTTGCAAGATTTCTAACATCTTCTCTTGAACTTGTGGTTTTTGATTTAGATGGGAGAATTGGTCCATGTACTTTGAGAGTTGAAGAGCTTTTGAAGGGGTTGACAACCATAGCTCTCTAACTGTAGGGAAAAATGCAGTTAAAAATACAAGTCTTTTGGAGCCGTCTCTTTCAATCGAATCCCAAAATAGGAGAAGGTCATAGGTATTTGATAGAGACTCTTCATCTTGCTCAATCAAAGCGAAGAGGTGAGTTTGAATATGCTCTGAAAAGTTTTGTAGATCTAGATCATCAAAGTCCACAGTTTTTTGAAGCAGTGGCCAGCTCTTATTCAAAGCGTCTATTTGATTACAGGTGATCAAGTCTTTCGCGTATGCCAAAGAGTTGAGAGCAAGCTGCTCTTTGAAAGGGACGTGAGATAAGAGAGGAGATAGCTGCCCAAGAAACTCTAAAAATCGATTTTCAGGGTTTGTATTTCGTTCATAGTCAAGTTTATCTAAGAGAAGAGCAAAGGTTTTTTCATTCACCATGTTTAGATCCTGAATAAGGAGCAGAAAGTCACTCAAAGGCTGGTAAAGGCCTTCTTTAAGCAGAGTATTCAAGTAGCTTTCAAAATAGAGAGAGACCATCTTCTCAAGAGTTTTGCAATCAGGGTGTTTGAGGGGTCTTTGTTTTAAGTAGGGGTGTGCGTTTTTGAAGTAGGAGAGAGCTAAATTAGGTGGTCGATCTTGAGCTTCTTTCAAATAGCTGAGCCCAATAAAAAAGGAGAGTTCTTCCTCAGAGGCTTCAAATTTCTTTAGGTAATTTTCGAGTAAGAGACGTCCTTGATGAGGCTTTCCTATTTCAATGAGACAGTGGGCTATCTGGCCCACTTCATAAGCTTTAGGGAAATGAGCATTCCATTCTTGTTGCATCCAAGTGGAGTAATATTCGCGGTCTTCAGCAACTACAAAGTGATCATATGCTTTGGCATAGTCTCTTTGGTGGTAGAGAAGAAGGGCTGTAAAAAACTGAGAATAGGCTGCTGAATCAGCTTCTTTTTTAAGGTGTTCTTGAATGAATCCAAAGTCTGAGCAGAGGTACGCATTTAAAAGGAGATTAAAGGAGGCTTCTTTTTTAAGATCTAGATGACTTTCTTCTTCAAAGGCAGCCAAAAAAGCAGCAGTCGATTGCGTATATTGTTTTTGGGCTCTTTTGATGTACCCTTCATAAAGGTAAACTTTTGAGGAGGGTTTTTTCTTAAGAGCAGAAAGCCTCGCAGAAGCTTTTACATAGTCCTGTTTTTCATAGGAGTCAGCAGTAAGCTTTAGCACATAGTTTGAGTCAAACTTAAAACAGATGTAGCCTGCAAGCAGACCAATTAAAATCAGAAGTGTTAAAATAGCAGATCTTAGGGTATTCATAGGTGTGTTGTTATGCTCATTTTTAAAAAATATTGCAAGATATATTAAAAGGATAAGGATTTCATTTTTAAAAAAAAGTTAAATCCTTTAAAAGAAGTAGCAAAATTTTGTTTAAATTTGATTTAATGCAAATCCAATAATCGAGAACGAGGATCCTATGGCCCAAAAAAAGAGAATAATTCTGGTAGAGGATGAAGAAGACATAGCAGCTTTTATTAAGCTACAAGCTGATATTTCAGGTTACCAATTGCATGTAGAAGTAGATGGTATTAATGGTTTAAAGGCCATAGATCGAGAACGTCCTGATCTTGTCGTGTTGGATATTATGCTCCCAGGATTAAATGGGTTTGATGTTTGTAGACGAATGAAGAGTAATCCTGAGCTCAAAAATATTCCAATCATTATTATTTCTGCTAAAAGTGAAGAACTCGATGTGGTTCTTGGGCTTGAATTAGGTGCAGATGACTACGTGGCAAAACCTTTTTCTCCTAAAGTCCTCTTTTCTAGAGTAAAAGCCATCTTAAGGCGGGGACAAGAAGATAAAAAGAAAGCGAAGAACCTTCAGTTTGGCAACTATATTCTAGAGGTCGATCGATACCTCCTAAAACGTGGAGATGAGAACATCACTTTAACTCTTTCGGAGTTCGGTATCTTAAAAAGGCTCCTTTTAAATAGAGGACGTGTACTAACACGGAATCAACTTCTAGATGATATTCAAAATGATGACTCTTTTATAGTAGACCGCAATGTAGATGTGCATATTGCAGCTTTAAGAAAAAAGCTAGGGCCTAAGTTTACCTGGATTGAGACTGTAAGAGGGATCGGATATCGCCTCAAAGACGATCCTATACACGACGATTAAGTTGTTTATTGTTAGATGGTTAATCGCTCTCAGTCGATGCTACCCCCTTATTTGTCAATAAAGCCGTATTCTAGTATAATCAGGGCTGAAAAAGCCCCATATTTTGTATTATGATTCATATCTTTAGTTTCTACATAGTGAATAAGCTCTTCTTATTCCTCTTCAGCGGTCTTTAATCAATAAAGATTCGTTTATCTTAATTAACTCATTTTAAGTCGTTTGCACTGTATTTTCACGAAATATATAGTTTGCTTGTTCCTTTTTATTAAATAAATATATTGACTTTATTAACTAATTATGCTATAATAGTTCTGTCGATAAAATATATTTAATAACAAAGACAACCAGAAGGTTAATAAAATGGCTTTAATACTAGAAGAAAAAGACGGAAAAGAAAAATTTGTATTCGTTCCTGATAATACA
>CAYGMF010000015.1:11247-21920 GCA_964351075.1 uncultured bacterium | reverse complement strand
AACAACGATATTCAGCAGTTGGTGAGTTTGAGTAATGGTGACCCTGCAAAGATGACTGATGAGCAAAAAAAGCAAATGACTCAATTAGTTCAGGATTTACAAAAACAATTAAACCTTCTTCAAGATGTTATTAATCCTCCTACAGGAAATACTAAAGAGGATCAAGCGGCTCGTGAAGCAAATAAGAGTTTAGGATCTGACTTGGTAAATCAGTTAAAAACATTAGTAGGCGACTATACAGCTGAAGGTACCCAGGATATGGGTAAAGATGGAAATGACTCCAATGCTTTTGGGGAGATGGCAATGAAAATGTCCCAAGGTGACTTCTCACAGTTTAAGAGTTTTTGGCAGAATATGGTCAACGAGAGTGGAAAAAGCTCTCCTGGATCAGGGCCTACAGGTATTTACTCTCAAACGTCATCGTACTTAACAGGGTTAAATACAGCGGGGTCTAAATTTATGGCCCAGCAGAACTTACAAACGAAGCAAATCGACATGGTTGAAAAACTGTGGACGAGTGGTTTCACAACAGACAAAGGTATTTTACAGTCTGTTATTGGTAATATTTCTAACTAAATAAATTAAATGGAGATAAAGATATGAACTTACCTATCCCACATAATCAGGATCCAAAAGGAGTTGGAAGTACTGCCGGAGCGCCCCCTCCTCAAGGATCCGGCTCAGGAGCTCCTACAGGAGATGATGCATTGATGAAAGCGATGCTTATGCAAATTTTAGAACTAAGTAGTTTGACAAGCGCTGCTACAGCGGAGAGTGGTTTGAGTGTTGCCCTTAGAAAGTCGATGCAAGGGCGGGCTACTGATACGATAGAAGAGTATCAAAAGCTTTTAGATTTTTGTTCTGCTCACGAAGGTGGTGGAGACTATAACAATTTGTATAACCTAATGAAGGGAGGAAATGTTTCTTTTTCAGCTCTTCAAGCAGCATTTCCAGGCGCTGATTTAAGTAGTGTCCCGTCAGATACTAGGGGCGACTTTATGAATGAACTGCATACTCTGGTTATGGAGAACCCAGATCCTTCAAAAGTTTCACAGTTTAGAACCCAGGTAGGGACTCTTGGAACTTACCTTTCTCAATATGGAACGTACCAGTCTGCTTGTAAGAACTTAGCAGATGCTTTCCAAAACGGAGCAGGAAGTTTAACACAGTCGATTACACAGTTTTTGGCGCAATTAGCTACAGAGTCTGGCCTTTCGTCAGATGTAGTGGCTCAATAATAGAGGATAAAATTATGAATTTACCTATACCTAATAAGCACGATCCAAGCGTAGGAGCACCGCCTCCTGCAACAGGAGTGGGAAGTCCTCCTCCTAAAACATCTACTCCAGATGGAGATAATGTGCTTTTTAGAGCAATGCTTGCTATGACGAATGAATTGCAGTCATTATCTGATGCTCAGGTATCAGTAGCGAAGCTCTCTACTGCACTTTATGACAATATGGTTCCTCATTCAACTGATAAACTGAAGGAGATGCAGCAAAACTTAACGGATTATAGTTGGCTTCAAGAACATTTTGATGCCTATGCTCTCTACTTTCAAGGAAAGGGGCCTAAGCCTCCTTTAGGGCCAGGAATGACTTCTGGTGATTTATCTAAAATGAAGGCTTTTTATCAGGATAATCCAAGTCTTACAGCTTGTCGAACAGCTGTTGGAAACCAAGCGCAAGAGATCAATGCACAAAATACATATGTGCAGGATACAAAAATCTTGCCGCAAAACCTAGATAGTAACGTTCGAGATTTAGCGAATGATCAAACGCAAGTAGCCTCTCTTTTCCCAGGCGAATTGGCTCTGATGAAAGACCAATATGCCCAACCTTGGTAATAATTTCTAAGCCCCTAGTTCGCTAGGGGCTTTTTTTATATATCGCTTATTATAAATATCTTATACAAAACATCTAAAAAAGGGCTCTTTTTCAAGCCTACAAGGCACTTATTTTCTCTATTTTAGAGCTTCATTATTGAGCAGGTTCTTTTTTTTAAATCCCAAAAAAGAGAGATGTCTTTATAAGAAGCTCATTTTAAGTGTTTTGTGTATTTTATATTTTTTACATCTCTAAATAAAAACTTGACTTTTAAAGCTATATATGCTATAATATTTGGAGTCAAAGATAGAAAACTAGTTAAATTAAGGTAGTAATATGAAAGCTTCAGTTTTTGAAACAACCATGAATGACCAGATTTTAAGACAGCAAAATCAGGAAATTCAAAAGCAGAATCAGAAAAAACAACATGAGAGACGTGTTGAAGATGCCACTCAACTTGAGGTTGTTCAAGAGGAGGCTAAAGTGCATGGTAAGCTAAAGAAGCAAAGCACTCTGCTTGCTAAAAGGCGTCGTGTTGCTGAAGCTCTGAATAAGAAACAGGTTAAAACGACAAAAGCATCTAAGAATCAGAAAACTTCTATGACAAAGCTAGGAAAGCTTACTAAGCCTTCAACTAAAGAGACAGTTCAGGAAGAAACTAAAGAAACATATTTGGGATCAAAACTAACTCCTGCAGCAGAAGGAATGATCAAGCATTTTAGTTTACAAATGTTAGGTCGAAACATTCGGTTTAGTGATGAGTTAGAAGACCTTGAATTTTTAGAAACCCCTGAAGAGATTAATGAGCCAGGTGAGACTCAAGAGGCGGCTACAAGTCAAACCGGTAAAGCTAAAACGACTACAAAAACTAAAGATAGCAAACTTGTTAAAGACCATTTGGCTAAACTTTCACCTAAAGATAAGAAGGAATATATAAGCAAGCTTGTAAATGGAAACTCTAAGGAAATTTTAGATACCTTGATCAACCCAAAGTATATGATTGGTTGTACAATGACTCCTGAGGAGCTTCTTCTTTTTAGAAGGAAAGTGCAGAAGAAAGCTCGATTTTTAAGAGGAATAATTGGTAAGTCTGTTCCAGAAGCTTTGCGTGTTGTACGCAAGTTAGGCTATGGAAGTGGCTTGGGCGGGCTTGGTGATGAGGATTCAGGTCTTGGACAAGGAGCTCCTAAACCCTCTTCGGATGAGAGTCCTAACAGTGCTATTTTTGAATCTATGGCAGCAGCTTTAGACCTTACAAGTCTTCTTCAAAAACTTGGTATTCAGTCTAATATTCTTGAGACTAATATTGAGGCTAATGTAGCGGGTGAGGAAGTAAAAGAATCTCAAGCGATAGCTACAAAGAATGTAAATGCGATGCAGGCAAATGCTCACCGTTCTAAGTGTGCTAAAATCATTCAGATTTTGTCTTATGTGGCAGCAGCTATTTTAATAGTTGCAGGTCAACCTGAGGCTGGTCTTTTGATCATTGCAACAACATCTGGTCTTATGGCAGAGGTTCTAAAAAAACTAGCCCAGTTTTTAGGGGTCAGTGAGTTTGGATTGAAGTGTATGATCATGGTGATGACGATCATTATTTCGATTATCACAGCAAACCCTGAAATCATGGGTGATGAGGCCAATTCTCTTCTCACTTCTTTTGGAAATGTGATGTTAATCTCAGCAACTATTGGCTTTACAACCGATTTATTAGGAGTGATTGCAACAGGTCACACTGATGCTGATAATTATCCTGCATGGGTAAATTATGCAGCTATGGGAATTAACTTCGCTTCAATGTTACCTGAAATTGGACTAGGCATATATAGAGGTGTTTCAAGAGGTCTTGCAAGAATGGCATCTAGTGCAGCAGATAAAGCTGCTGTAGAAGCCTCTGCAGCTCAGGCTGCGGCTGATGTAGCAAAAGCTGAAGCGTCTACTGTTCAAGAGGTTTCAGAAAGTGTTTCGACAGGAGCTGGAAGTGCAGAAACTGGTGGTGAAGGCGCTCAGGGAACATCAGCTCAAGGAGGATCAAGCCAGGGAGGAGCTAGAGGTGGAACAGGTGCAGCTGAAGGAGTTACTTCAGAAGCTGCAGCTTCTTCAAATGCCCCAGTACGAGGTGAGGTTTCATCAGCTGCAGCTCCTAAAAGTGATGCGCTAGAGAGAGCAGTTTCAGCAGCAGATGGAAAAGCGGGTTCAGTTGAAGAGTTAGAAACGCTAAATAGCTCTCCTGGAAGACCTGTGACAGGTCAAGCGGCTAAAGTAGGAGATGGAGCGCCTCTTCGATCAACAGAGGAAGGTACAGCTAAAGCAGATAAAGTCGAAGATGTAGAAAAAGCATCTGATGGTGAAGATTCTGTTGATGCACCAGGAATTGATACACTAGGTTCTACAAGTGTTTCAGGAAGCGCAGCTCAGGCAATAGACCAAGCAGCCGCAGGTGATACAGAACTTATGGAAGAAGCTAAAGACCCATTTAAGGTTAAAGTCGAAAAAATTGGAGAGGCTATTCAAAAAGCAAAAGCTGATTTAGCTCGATTAGAAGACCTTGAAGGGGCCATGACTGAAGGAACCGCTGAAGAGGCTGCTGAGTTTGCGGGTCAACTACAAGCCGCACAAAAGGCTGTAGAAGACGCTGAGGCTGAACTTAAAGAGGTTGTTGAATCAGCAGAAGCTAAGGTTGCTAAAACAGAGGAAGCAGCAGCAGCAGCTAAGGAAAAGCTTGAGACCGCTAAGACAAACCTAAAAAATGCTCAGGATAGGCTTGCTAAGGTAGAAGTTAAGACACCTTCAGCAAAGCAAGGACGAATTGCTAAAATGAAGGCTTACTTGAATGCCAAGTTTGGCGATATTAGTAAAATCCTCCTTCTTGCCGATACTGGAGCGCAAACTTATGCTCAGTTTAAGATGGCAGAGATCGATACAGAGCTCGGCCAGATTATGGCAGAAGTAGCAGAACTTACAGGTAATTATGACCTATTGAACTCCTTTTTTGAGGTGATAGGAGCCGCTCAGCAGAGTACAAATACTCGAAATGAGCAGTATTCGAAGGACCTCCATGATGAGATTAAGCTGGTAGGTGATATTATCAATGCTGAGAGAAGTGCCTCAAATATACTGATGAGCGCTTAATAAAAGGCCTTGACATTTAATTAATTATGTGTTATAATATTTGAGTGGATAAAATAATATAAGTAAAAGTTAGTAAATAAAAAGGATAGAAACTATGAGTATCATACCCCAAGATGTACAGCAAGGAACTCCTCGTGAGCATAACAATGATAGACGTTATGAAAGACACGTTGAAACTGTTGTTTCAACAGTTGTGAGTGATGAGGAAGCGAAGCTTGTCACTAAAAAGAGGAAAGAGAAAGCGCTTTTAAACAAGAAGCAAGAAAAGGCTGTATCAAGATCTGGAAAAAAGCAAAAGCTATGCCAGGTTAAAGATGATATTAGAACCTCACGTACTGGAAAACCTACTGAAGTGGGTGCTGGTGAAGAAGATGCACCTGCAGAAGAAACAGGTGGAGGTAGAGGAGGTCTTTTTGGTGGTGGTGGTGCTCGAGAAACCAATCCTTTAACAAATTTTATGTTTGAAAATGCTCCTGTTATTATCAAACTTTGTCAACGTTCACAAGAAGCGATGATGAAGGCTCAGGTAGCTCAAACAAAAGAGCAAATGACAAGTGCTCAAAACAACGCAAAAGATACCATTGCAAAAGGTCAAGCGCAAGCGAATCAGCAGAACCAACAAGCTGCGGGTGAATTTGCTCAAGCAGGGCTTGCGGCCTTGCAGGGGACACTACAGGTAAAAGATTATTTTGCTGGAGATAATACCTTTGCAAAAAACTTAGATGAACATGATCGAGTACTTGATGGCTTGAATGAAGGAGCTTTAGAGAATGAAGCGAATGCTGCAGGTCGCGTTGATGGTGAAGGCGATTTATCAGAGGAAGAAAAAGCTGGAATAGATGAGAAAGTTAAAGAATTTAAAAAGGCCCACAAAGAAGCATATGATGCTGAGATAAAAGAGCGCAATGGAAGTTTGTCTCGTAAAAATACTAAGAGTCAAAATAAAAAAAGCTTAAGGACTACCTTGAAGAAAAGTATTATAGGCCTTGATAGAAATAATACTGCGGTAGAGAGAGAAAATGAACTGCTCTCGAATAGAGCTGCGAGTAAGAAGGCTTACGACAAGGTTTTTGGAAGTGATTCAATTTACGAAGCAGGCACGGATGCAGATGGTAATGTCACTCGTCGAGAAAAATTTTCTGATCTTATTCAGAGTCATAATGATGGTGGTCAAACTCTAAAAAGTAAAAACGCTCAAAAGCGCTTTATGAGTGGGCTCTTTCAAGAAGGTCTTGCTGACCAGCCTCCTTTGAGTATGAAACAGCGCATGAATTATATCGGTGGTTGGGAAGGCGAGAATTGTCTCTCTAGCGAACGCTCTATTCGAAGAGAAATGCTTAAATCTTACGGTAGTACAAAAGAAGGTTTGGCTATGAGTGAGAAATTTGGGACAGAGAGAGAGATAGCTTCTCAGCTTGCAAACACTGAGACTAATCTTAATCAAAAGATTTTACAAACTCGCAATCTCTTACTTCAAACTTTAGCAGGAGGAACAGCAAAAGCACTAACGGATTTTCTGCAGAAGCAGTATATGATTGCAGCTGCTAACAATGATGCAGGAGCTAATTTAGAAGCTAGTATTGGTCAAATGAACAGTCAGGCAAAAGGTGCTGAAGACTCTTTTGTGGCCAACTCCTTAAAAGATATGACTGGAATCTTTGAATGGTTCCAAAGTCTATACGGACAGTTGATTTCTGCTCAAACAGCAGCAGCTGGAGTATAAAAAACTACCCCTTGTTCAATTAAGAACGCCCTTTTTAGCCCTGCATTTTGCAGGGTTTTTTTTTGTCTTTTTTTAAATCAAGTTTTTTTTTGCTTTAAAGTCTTTAATCAGTTACACAAAAAAATTAGCTTTTAGAGAAGTTGTGTAATGGCAAATGAGATTCAACAGTTTACAGAGCAGCTTTCTGAGACTTTGGATCTTAAAGAAGAGCTGCAGCCTGATGAGAATAAGATTTATACGCTTAGAATAAGTCGTAATCTAGTTATTCAGTATGCGGATTTGAATCCAGGACTTAACTTAATGAGTTATTTGGAGCCGTTGCCAAGCGAAAATAAAGAGACTTTTTTGATGACCTTAATGCGAGTTAATTTATTTGGGAAAGGGACCGGTGGAGGTGTTTTGGGTTATGATGAAGAGAGTCGTTTATTGACCTTCATGCAGGCACTTCCCTATACACTGACTTATAAGCATTTTAAAGAAGCAATTGAAGACTTTATTAATTATGTGGAGCTTTGGAAAGCAGAGCTTCAAAAATTAAAAGATGGAAAAACAAGCCTTTTGACACTGTAGTGGTTTTAAGAAAGAAGATATGACTGCAAAATTTATTGCGATAGACGGGCCTGAAAAGGGCAAAGAATTTATTTTTGAGGATGGCAACGAATGGGTTTTAGGGCGCGACCCTAAGACTTGTCAATTTGTCTTAACTGATCCAGCAGTGTCTCGAGAACATGCTCGCATTCGTCAAGAAAATAGCAACTACTTTATTCTTAACCTCAGTGAAACAAACCCTATCCGTATTGGAGATGAAGAAGTTACGCAGGAAAAGCGGCTTCATTATGAAGATAGAGTTAAAATTGGAGATTCTTGGTTTCGATTCTCTGAAACAAAAGTTCCTGTAGAAGAGACAAAGTCCAGTGAATATGATGGTTTCTTTGAGGAGACAGATCTTCCCGATGATTTAGTTCCTGGAGTTTCTTCCTTTGGTGAGACTCAGAGAGAGGATACTGGGCATCTTGATGATGAGGATAAGACGGAGCATAGCGAAAAAGAAGAGCCGACCTCAAAAAAAAAGGGTGACGACGGTAAAAAAGAAGACCCAAGATACGACACCATCTTTGAGGACTTAGGTGATCAAGACACCTTTAATGATCTCTCTGAAAAGTATATGGGCTCAGAGCGCTTTATCTTAAAAGTATTAGCAGGTCCCAACGCGGGAGCCGAATTTGCAATGCAAAAGGGGCGCTCCTACATCATTGGAACAGATGTGACAGGCGCTGATATCATTTTTAATGATCTAAGTGTTTCAAGACACCATGCGAGATTAAATCTTACTGATGAGGCAGAAGTCTTAATTGAAGATTTGAATAGCCGTAATGGGGTGATTGTTGATGGACAGCAGATTGATGGCCAACATCAGATCGTGCCAAAAAATATGATCACTTTGGGGACCACAACTTTTGTGGTTATAGATAGAGAGCGCGGTGAAGAGACTTATATTACAGAGCGCCCTATCGTGGAAGCTAAAGAAGAGCCAGAAGAAGCTCCCAAGAAACAAGAGAAAGAGAAGACCCAAGCTAAGCGAAGAGCAATCAAAGAGTCGACTTTTATTTTAACAGGGATTTTAGTAGCTGTCATTATAGTTGTTGGAGTTGGAGCTGTAACCCTCTTTAAGTCTTCTCCTGTAGAGCATCATCCTAAACTAGATTTTACGAAAGAGATTCAAATGGCATTGGGAACGCAGTATCCTGATATCAAATATACCTATAATCCATCGAGTGGGACTTTATTTTTAGTCGGACATGTACTGACTACAGTAGATAAAGAGGAGCTACTTTATACGTTGAATAATTTAAGCTTCATTTCACAAACAGAAGATAATGTAGTAGTTGATGATGCGGTAGGGCAAGAGATGAACCTTATTTTATCTCGCTATCCGATTTGGAGAAGCGTGAGCATTCACTCACCTCAGCCAGGACGTTTTGTAATGTCAGGTTATCTGCCAACTCGCGATGAGGGTGCTGAACTTGAAGACTTTGTTAATGTTCAATTTCCTTATGTGGATCGGTTGACGAATTACGTGATCATTGAAGAGGACCTTAATCAAGATATTGTAAGCAAGCTTCATAACTATGGTTTTTATAGTGTTCAAGTGGAACTGGCTAACGGAGAAATCTCTTTAGTCGGTTATGTAAATGCTGCTTATGAACAAGCCTTTGAGAAAACGATTAGAGAAATTTCTCGCATTCCAGGAGTTCGAAACGTTAATAATTATGTGGTAGTGGTTGGACAATCAGAGCAAGTTGGAGGACCTATCCCTAAGCTTCCTTATCCATCTGAGGGGTCTCCCGGATCAATTGGACAAGAGGGAGAGCCTAAACAATCAGCAGAAGCTGTTACAGGGCAGTTTGGATCTTGGATGCAAGATTCTTCAGTCGTGAATCTTACAGATTACAAAGATCAAACGATGGATATCACTCATATGTATACCGTTTCAGGGTACGCAGATCAAGGAGCGGTAGGTCGAGCCGTTGTCATTAAAGGACGGATCTTAACGGTAGGTGATTACTTAAACGGGATGAGAATACTTGCTATCTTTGAGAACTATGTGTTTCTTGAAAGAAATGGTTTAAAATATAAAATTGAATTTAATCGATGAAATGAATACTGTGAATTTTATTCATCAAAAAAGTATGTAAGGGAGCATTTTATGTTTGGGATGGAACAAGATAAAGAGAAAGAGAAGAAGGCAGAGCCAACTGTTTTTGAAATGGAAACTTCTCTAAAGAAGAATCCCCAAAAGAAAAAAGAGCTTGTAAATAAGATGCAGAGTCGACTCGATTACATTAAGGGTTTCTTAAGAGAAGGGGCCGATAAGAAAAAGTTTGAGAAGATGGGGTTCATCCTGCTAGGGTATGCTTCATGCATAAAAGTTATCAATAGAATTAACTAGGGAGAAAGAGTATGTCTCTATCTTGGGGGCCTATGAATGCGGCCATTAAATCAAGTGTTAGTAGTGTTAAATCAGGTTTGTCGGCTGTTCAGGTTGCAACGAGTAGTATGAAACTCAAAGCGACTGCGAAGTTGCAGTGGGATATGGCAATTATGCAACAGGTTTTGCAGGCTTCTTCCAACGTTGTAGAGGGGTGTCTTTCCACAGCAAAATCTGCTATTGGAAATATGAACAGGTAATTACAATTTAAAGAATTTAAGGGAATCCTATGGATAGTATGCAGGAAAAAGCTAAGGAGTTTGTAAAGGATGTACCTGTCTTAGTGGAGGCAGGATTTATTGCAATCAAACAAATAGATGAAGTGAGCGCAACTCAATGTTTCTATGCCGCGATGGTTATAGATCCTGAGCTTTCTCTTCCAGTAGTGGGCTTAGGGATGGTCCATTTACTCAAACTAGAGCTTGAAGAGGCTAAAGAGATGTTTAATTTGGTTCTACAAAAGGAGCCTGAGAATCAAATGGCTAGAACGATGCTTGGAATAGCGAACCTCTATGATGTAAATCAAGAGGGTTTAAAAAAGGGGCGAAATTTAATTGAAGATGCTATGGAAGAGACTGATGAGAAAGAGCTTAAACAGCTTGGAGCTTACAGCCAGGATCTATACAAAGAAATTAAGCTGAAGATGAAAGACTTGCACCCTTTAGAGGAGAATAAAAAGTTACCGATTGATAAGCGCTTTAAAAAGTAATCGATTTTGCACTGAAAATTAGAGGGAGGAGCATATGGTAGAGGGTGTACCTATAGGAGATAAAGGGGAAATAGGCCCTTCTAAAGCTGTTCCAGAAGAAGGTGTCTCCTCAGAGGGTAATTCAGAACAAAACTTTCAAGAGCTGGTTAATCAAACCAGTCCTAAAGAATCATCAAAGCCATCTCCCATGAATGTCGCAGGGGCACAAGGAGGGATGCAGTCAGGGAAAGCAACTCCAGAAAGTCTTGTAGCCAATATGCAGCTTGTTCTTGGTAAAATGGCAAACTTGGGGGATGC
>CAYGMF010000015.1:0-11147 GCA_964351075.1 uncultured bacterium | reverse complement strand
ACAGATGGTCAATCACAGCTTGAATCTACTATGCATGCTGTAAGCCATATGAAAGAGGATAAAAACAATCCAGGTATGATGCTTCAGAATATTTTTGGCATGCAGGTGAAGCTTTATCGGGCTCAAGTAGAAATTGAATTTTCCTCAGCCGTTTTACAAAAAGCAATCGATGATCTCAAAACAATTATGAGTGTTCAACTTTAATGGATAACGACCAATCAAATTTCGAAGAACTTATGCAGCAGTTTGAAGATTTAGAACTCACAACTGTTCATGGCCGCATTATTGAAATTGTAGGGATGTTGATTAAAGCGGTTGTTCCTCAAGTCAAGGTTGGGGACTTATGCTTAATTAAAAGAGAGGGTGAACCTCTTAGAGCTCAAGTTGTGGGGTTTACTCAAGATGAAGTTCTCTTATCTCCTTTAGGAGACATGAGCGGTGTGGGGCCCTCTTCAGAGGTTATTCCAACTAAAAAACCATTGATGATCAGGATTGGGCCACAATTACTTGGGAGAGTTTTAAATGGGCTTGGGGAACCGATGGACGTGGAAACTAAAGGCCCTCTTGTTACAGATGAATACTGTCCTGTAGAGCAGAACCCTCCAGATCCTTTAACACGTGAAATCATTAAAGAACCCATTTCAGTTGGGGTGCGTGTTATTGATGGGGTTCTAACTTGTGGAAAAGGGCAGCGTATTGGGATCTTTGCAGGAGCAGGTGTGGGTAAGTCTACAACGCTTGGTATGATTGCAAGGAACGCGACCGCGGATATCAATGTGATTACCCTTGTTGGAGAGAGGGGGCGAGAGCTTAGAGAGTTTATTGAAAAGGATTTAGGAGAGGAAGGTATGGCGCGGTCTGTTGTAGTGGTCTCGACGTCTGATCAACCCTCTCAGGTTCGCTTGAATGCAGCTTATGTTGGAACTGCTATTGCAGAGTATTTTAGAGATCAGGGAAAATCTGTAATCCTTATGATGGACTCTGTAACCCGTTTTGCAAGAGCTTTAAGAGAGGTTGGGCTTGCAAAGGGAGAGCCACCAGCAAGAGCAGGTTTCACACCTTCTGTCTTTGCAACGCTTCCAAAGCTACTAGAGCGATCAGGAAATTCAGATAAGGGATCAATTACGGCATTTTATACGGTACTTGTGGAAGGAGGGGATATGAGTGAGCCGGTTGCTGATGAAACCAAATCGATTCTGGATGCCCATATTGTGTTGAATCCAGAGCTTGCACAGGCTTATCACTATCCAGCTGTCGATGTCTTAGCGTCCGTTAGCCGTATCTTACCCTCTATTGTAGATAAAGAACATCTTCAGCTTATTGGGAAAGTCCGAGAGGTCTTAGCCAATTACAAGAAAAATGAGCTGCTCATACGTATTGGAGAATACAAGCCAGGGTCAGATAGAGATGCTGACTTTGCGATTAATTATATCAATAAAGTGAATAACTTTCTCAAACAAGGGACTCATGAAAAATCTTCATTCGAAGAGACTCTATCTCAACTAAAAGCCCTTTTTCGCTAGACTGCTTAAAAGATACAAGTAGGTATTATGGCAAAAAACAAACTCTCTTATCCCTTAGAACAAGTTTTAGACATCAAAAAAAGGCGCGTGAAGGCTGCTGAAAAAGTGGTCCAAGAAAAAAAAGAGATTTTAGAGAAGGAAAAAACTAAACTAAAAGGATATGAAGCTGCTTATAAAAAAGTAGATGATCATCATCATGATAAACTTGAGCAGTTGCGTGATGGGCTTGATGAAGGGATTCAGCCTCATGAAATTGATCAAATGAAGAAGTACCTTAAAGAAGTTAAGATTAAGAGGGTTGAAGAAAAAAGAAAAGTTGACCGTCAAAAAAAACAAGTGGAGATGGCCCAAAAAAAATTGGAAGAAGCTCAAGCTATTTTAAAAGAGAAGCGTTTAGAAGTGGATAAACTTGCCACACACAAAAAGGATTGGACAGAGCTACAAATTAAAGAGATGAGAAGGGAAGAAGCTAAGCATTTAGATGAAGTAGGTTCTTTAATTTTTTTAAGTAATAAACGTCGAGAGAAGATCGAAGAGGCGCAAAGAAAAAAGAGAAAGAAAAATGGATGATAAAGGTATTCCACCTCCTGATTACAATTCGGGAGAACTCTACAATGTTAATGATGACCAGTATTTAGAAGAAGAGGTAGATTCGTTCAAAGATCTGGTCAAAAGACAAGATGAAGATCAGGAAAAAAAGCAACAAGAGTCGCTAGAGCAGCTGAAAAAAAAGGAAGACTCTTTAAAGTCTTTAGTTCAAAGAGAAGAGATGAATGAGGAAGCGGCTTTAGAAGACGAAGATAGGGGCATTGAAGAAGAGGATTCAAAATCTCTTTCAGAAGAAGAAGATCTTAAAAGTGGTGAAGAGAGAAGAGCTACATCCTTAAGCCGAGGTAAACAAAAACAATTCGGTAAAGTTGAGGAAGAAAGCGCAGGTCTAATTAAAGATAATCAAAAGATTTCTGAAGAAGGTGATGAAGAGGGCATACAGACAGAACTCGAAGGTGGAGATCCCTTGCATCAGGCTAAACAAGAGGTGATGCAGGAAAAAGCTGCTTTAGCAACTGATAGAAGTGAGAGAGAATCAGACAAAGCTCATTCAAAAGAGTCTATAAAGGGGGAACAAAAGCGAAAGCAGGTTACTCAAGAGGAAACAAAAGCTTCAAATAAGTCTCCCAATGCCCAACCTAAAAAGAAACCAGAAAAGTCTAAAGAGGCTCAATCTATTGCAGCTAATTTGGCACTAGGTGCAAATCCGATAGAGACTTCGAAGACGCAAAAGGGAAGCTTAAATGCAGACCAAAAAATTTCGAGTAAAGAGCTTGAGAAGTTAATTAAAAAGATTATTGAAGAAGCAGAAGTTTTAAAAGATGGAGATGAAGTTAAAACAACGATTTCAGTAGACATGCCAGACTCTATCTTCAATAAAGGTGAAATTACGGTTTCAACTTTTAAATACCGTCCGCTAGAAGTGAATCTCAAATTTAAGAAATTTAATTCTAAGGGAAGTGCTGTTTTGAAACAAAATCAAGAAGAATTAAAAAATGTCTTGAAAATAAATTCCCTAAAGGTTCATCAACTAGAAATAATAGAATGATAATCTTAAGTAGTTAATTATCTTATATGACAACTAAATCCACTTATGATTGGGTGAGCTATGTGGAAAGAGCGATCCTTGACCTCGATGATATTCCACTTTTAGGACAGGCTCCAAGTTTTCCTTGGGAGGCTTTTACTAATGAGTTTTCAGCTTTTCTAGGGATTAAAGGCCTTCAGATAAAACCTGTTAAGTGGAACTGGTTTTCCCCAAGTGCTCTTTCAGATAATTTAGGGGATGATGTGACCTGTTTAAACTTCAGTGTTCTTCCTTTGCAAGGTAAAGTCTCCCTTCTTTTACCTGCTATGGATGTCAATTCTCTAATGACTTGGCTTGTTGAAAAAAAAGCGGGCATGAGTACTCTTATCAATTCCCAATTTGTGACAGGGCTTTTAGCCTATGTTTCAGTTGAAGCTCTCCATCATTTGGAGAAAAATGCATTCTTTGATGGTTTCTTACTCAGGTATTTATCAGATGAGAGCCTGCCTTCTGCACGGGCACTTGGTGTTGATATACAGATGAAAGCTTATGGAGAGACTCTAACTTGTCGTCTACTTCTGCCTGAAATCTTTAGAAAAAACTGGATCACTCATTTTTTAGAGCGCCCTAAGCATTTATCGGAAGAAAACAAAGAGAATGTGCAGCTTTTATGTACTCTGGAAGCCGGTCACATACGTCGAGATATAAAAGAATGGAAAGAGATTGAGGTAGGCGACTTTGTTCCTGTTGAAAATTGTCAAGTAGACCCCGAGGCAAAGACAGGGAGCCTTAACTTAACAATAGGGAGAAGGGCCCTTTTTAGAGTTAGGATAAAAGATATGGGTCTCAAAATCTTGGAACAAATTATTTATGAAGAGGAGCCCCTATCTATGGATGATGAAACAGAATTTTATAGCGAAGTACCAGGTGAATCTTTTGATGAGAGCGAAGTAGAATCTGAAGAAGTCAATATGTTGGACGATCCTCTAGAGGAAGGAGATGAAGAGGCTCTTCCAGTTAAGGAAGAAGGAGCCGTACTCGAAACAATAAATAAAGTTCCCTTAAATATTTCAGTTGAGCTTACTCGCTTTAAAATGACTTGTGGAAAACTGATGCAACTTAAGCCTGGCAATTTCTTAGAGCTTAATCTACAGCCTGAAAAACCGGTTGATCTTGTTGCAAATGGAAAGAAAATTGCAGAAGGGGAGTTGGTCCGCATAGGGGAAGTTTTAGGCGTTCGGATATTGAATATCGGTTAACTAAGCGATCTTTATGGCTCAAAAAAAAAATAAGCTAGATCGAACCTACGTTGAGTCTGATCCCTATCTCATTAATCCCTCAAATAAAGTTCCTGTTCCCTATAAAATTGGTCCTTATCGAATTAAAGGGCTTTTAAAAAAGGGGGGCACAAGCGTTCTTTATTTAGGAGTGCAACCTGAATCTAATGAGTTAATAGCAGTAAAAGTTTTGCTCCCCAAATATTTATCCCATCCAGAAATGATGGAATACTTTTCAAAAGAAGCTCATATTATTGAGATGGCAGACCATCCAAACATTGTGAAACTGTATGGACATGGAACATGGGAGGGGGGGCTTTATATTGCGATGGAATTTGTTCAGGGGATTTCTCTTAGAAAGTTAATTCTTCAAAATATACTTTCTTTTAGACGTTCTTTAGAAATCATTTTAGAGACGGCAGTTGCTTTAAGCCACTTGCATGCTCATAAAATAGTACACAGGGATCTTAAGCCAGAGAATATTTTACTTTCAGAAGAAGGAGGGGTCAAAGTCATTGATTTTGGTATTTCTAGACTCGTTGAAGAGCCTAAACAGCCCAATAAGAAGGGGCGAGTTATGGGGACTTTAAGTTACATGAGTCCTGAACAGAAAGAAAATCCTATGACGGCTTCTTATCCATCTGACATTTACTCGCTTGCAATTACAGCCTACGAGCTTTGTTTGGGAAAGCTCTCTTATGGGGTCCTTCAATTGTCGCAATTGCCTAAAGGGCTTCGTCTGATTTTAACAAAAGCATTAAACCCTGACACAAAAGAGCGCTATTCCTCTATTGACACTTTTATAGAAGACTTAAATGAATATTTAAATGTTACCTTTGAAGAAAATGAAGAGCTCTTAGAACTCTCTTTGAAGGAACTCTCTGAATTTAATCAAAGTGTGTACGTCACCTTGAGCCCAAAAAAAAATGTTTTTGAAAATAAACTAACACTCGGGATCGCAAAACCCAGAGGTCCTCTTTCTAGTCACCTTTACAGTGATTATCTTCCTCTTCCTCAAAACCATTTAGGCTTGATACTAGCATGCCCAGAAAAGAATGGCCCTGAAGGGATATTTACTAGTGCTCTTTTAAAAGGGATGGTGCAGGGTCTTCAGAGCCATTTTGAACCTGGCTCATCAGAAATGAAATTGCAAGCAGAGGCGTTTTTAAGGAAGCTTTTTGAGTTAGCTAAAGAGAATGGACAATTACTTAGAGCGGTTGCTTTTTTAGTCTTATCTTTGGAAGAAAATCTTTTGCATTACTTTTCATATGGGCCGGGTAGTTTGTGGATACAGTCGAATGGAGCTGCCCTAAGCAAGAGCCTCCAGTTTAAGTTAGAGCCTTTCAAAAGCGATGTATTGGAGCCGGGTCATTTAGTGAGTTCCAGTTGGAACGTAGGAGATCGCCTTTATTTATTTATGAATCTCAATGAAGATTTAGTTGATGAGGGGTGCTATCAAAACTCCATTCAGGAGGGAGAATTTAACTCAGGTAACAAACAAGCAGGGGTTATTTGGGATCAAATAGCAAAGGCTCATAAGAGTTCTTCTTACCAGCTTCCCTTGATGCTTATGACTCTTCAAAGAAAAGGATAAAAAATAGTTCTTTTTATATACCTTTAAAATTAGGTCTCTCGTATAAAAAAAATATTTGGTATTTGTTGGATGCAAATAGGTTTACATGAAATCTAAACACTTTAAATTTATTTTCTTTTTAGTCATGGGATTTGCATTTCATGTCCATGCTTCAAATATAGAATCTCCTAAGGGACTTGAGTCCAAGTTGATTGATATAGATCTCCTCCTAGAGGAGACTCTTTTGGATTATTCAACAGAAGATTTAGATGCTGTGAATCATTTAGAGTGCGCAGTTGCTACTCCCTTTGGTACGCTTGAAGAAATAGAAGTGGAAGAGAATTGCCCTACTTGTCAAACAAATGAAAATATAGCGTTGACAACTCCTTTTGGAACAATTGAAGATGTCAATTTGGAAGGGTGCACAGGGATTCAAGAAGAACCTCCCTCAAATCAACAAGTGCCTAAAAAGCCACAACCTGCAGGTCAAATTCTTCCTCCTGTAGCAGATTTAAGTACTAAATGTCCTCCAGATACAGAAAATGAAGGCTATGTCATTAACTTTTCTAACATCAACTTTGAAGAATACCTTCATTTTTTAAGTAAACTTACAAATACAAACTTTGTCTACAATGCTGAAGATGTTCAGTTCAATGTTTCGATTATGGCAGACGAGCCCACTAATATCAAAGAGGTGCGTTCAGCTCTCATGCAGATCCTTAGGGTTCAAGGCCTCAGTTTAGTAGAAGATGGGAATAATATTGTCATTAGTAAAGATCCTGCCTTAAGAAGCGTTGGAAATGTTATTTCTGAGGATTTAGGGAATGTATGCGAGGATACAGAGCCTCTTATCACCCGCGTCTTTTATTTACAAAATGTAAGTGCTACAAAAGTGGCAGCTATTGTTTCCTCTATGGTCTCTTCAAGTGCTATTGTTGAGCCTTCCGAAGAAACTCATCACTTAATTGTGACAGACTTAAGTAGTAATATTTTGGGGATAGCAGACCTCTTAAAGAGCTTAGATAACCCAGAAGCTGCCTTTGAAATAGGAACTTATAAGTCGCAAAATACCTATGTTTCAAACTTGATCACCCTTGCTGAAAAAATTATGTTTCCTCTGCTTGATGGCAAGCCTTTGGTGATGGTTCCTCAAGAAAAATCAGCTACGGTATTTATCGTTTCAACACCTTACCTCGTTCAAAAGTCATTAGAAGTTTTACAAGCTTTAGACAAAGGGGATAAGCCTGAAAGCACTCCAGATGGTCATGAGGCTAGTGCAGAGTTCATGATGTATAAGCTTCAGTATCACAAAGGAACTCAAATTCAAGAGACTTTGAAGGAAGTGGCTGAAGATTTAACCCGTATGGGAAATATTAATGCTCAGCTCTTGATGACAATTAACTCAGCTCAATGGATTGAAACGACCAATTCACTTCTTTTTATTGGGAATGCTCAGAATTTAGCTAAGATAAAAGATTTGCTCAATGTAATTGATGCTCCATTAAGACAAGTTTTTATTGAAGTTTTGGCTGTACGTACAAGTATTTCTAACTCTTTGGAGCTAGGTGTTCAGTATGGCTATAGAGGAAAAGCTTCAGAGAACCTATCTGCTACTGGTACTCTATTGAATAGTGCCAATCCTACTGTAGCTGGAAATGCTATTAAACCTAATATTTTTACGCAGGGGCTTGATGCGGTAACAGGCCGCGGTGTGCCTGTCCCCCAGACTTCTAATGCACTAGGATTTACATCAGGAGTGATAGGAAATGTCCTATTTAAAGGTGGGAACCTTTACTTTGATTTAGCAGCTCTAGTCAACGCGCTTCAGACTGATACTGCAACGGATGTGGTTACAAATCCGAAGTTGGTGACTCAAGACACAGTTCCAGCAACATTTTATGTGGGATCAACCCGTCCTTTTCAAACGAATTCTATTTTGCAAGCAAGTGGTGCAAGTTCTGGAAATTTTGTAACAGCAAGTATTGAATACCGTCAGTTGGGACTGTCTTTAACAGTGACTCCTTATTTAGGGAGTGGGGATACTATTACCTTAGAAGTTGAACAAAGTACAAGTGATTTTGTGGACAATGCTGTTCCTTCTAGTGGAGGAAACTCTGATAATTTTGCTATTGTTCCTGTCACAAATGATTCTTCTATTACAACACGTGTTCATATCCCTAACAAGCATTTCTTAATGGTAAGTGGAATGTTAGAAGACGTGACTACTCGAACTAAAACAGCTCTACCTTGCTTAGGAGGAATCCCTATTATAGGAGATTTATTGGGGGTGAAAGCCAACTCTATGAGTAAGGATAATTTTATTATGTTTATAAGACCTCAGATTATTGACACAACTGAAGAGCTTGATTCAATTGCTGCTCGAGAAGATCAGCTCTTTAGAGATAAGAGTAAGCAAAACTCATTCCTCAAAAATGCTGAAAAACTTTATTTCTTAAATAAATAATGTTAAAGAAATTATTCATACTATTTGTTCTTTTTCAATTCGTAGCTCCTTTGAATGCATCTTCTACTGAAAAACTACAAGGTTCCTTTCTTTCCTCTCTTAAAGAGGAAGAAGCAGGGCAGGACTGGGTAAAAGAATACCAAATGGGTCTTGCTTTTGCTCGAAAAGGAGAGTTTGATTTAGCTCTTCACTCATTGAAGCGGGGGTTGATATTAATCCCTGACAATCTAAAAGACAGAGCCAACGAAGTGCACTATGCTCTGCTTTTAACGCACTATCTAAAGCAAGACTATAAGCAGGTGATTGAGAGCTTTGAAGAAAGTCATCTACTTTACGCAGACTCTAGCTTTGCTCTTTATCACGATTTGCTACTTTTACTTTATGAGAGCTATGAGAAGGTCCATGAATTAAAAAAGGCAGACCACCTTTTAGCTCAAATTCAAGAAGCATACCCAAATGAGGTGGAGGAACTCTTCTTAACTCAAGCGCTTGCTAGAAGAGATATGGAGCAAATTAAGAACTATTCGGCTTCAAACCCAAAACGGAGCTATTTAGCTGAACTCTCTGATAACTACATGGAGAAACTCAAGTCGCCTAAAGTAGCGAAATGGCTAGGGGTTTTATGCCCTGGAGCTGGCTACCTCTATGCAGGCCAACCTAAAACAGCAGCCACCTCATTTTTAGTAAATGGCCTTTTAATTGCGGCATCTACGCAGCTGTTTGTCTCTCAACTCTATACCCTTGGAGTGGTCGTCGCCACCTTCGAAGCGGGTTGGTATATAGGAGGTATTTTAGGAGGGAAGGAAGCTACAAAGACCTATAATAATTGGGTGTATCAAGATTTTCAAAGTAAAGTCATCATGCAAGAGAATTTGATTGTTGAGGATAAATTGAGTTATGAATTTTAAAATGAAATGGTTTACTGTTTTAGCTGTTGCTTTATTAATGGTTGGAGTGGGTATTAATCGCTCTTTTAGAGATGTTAAAACCTTCCCAGTGCATTTGAGTACTTCGATGATCCATTTTTATAAGAAGCATATTTCTATTGCAGGATCTCCTGAATGTGTCTTTTATCCCTCTTGTTCTATATATTCTAAAGAGGCAATAGAGAAGCATGGGCTTATGAAAGGCTGGGCGATGTCTTTTGATCGATTAACAAGATGTAATAATGAGATGTGGATTTATCCAGAGATTATTGTTGAGAATGAAGTTAAGAAGTACGACCCCGTTTCGAGCGCTGACTCTTGGACTTTCTAATAATTCTATTTGCAAGTCCTCTGAAAATAACGAGATGAATTGGCCAGAGGCTGTACCAATAAATGCGTCCTAAAATTCCGCTTGGCCTGAATGTAGCTTTTACTAGCAAGTTATTTGATAGGCTGTCCTTGGAAATGATTTTAAACTCAAGCCACGCCTCTCCAGGCAGTTTCATCTCAGCGTATAGTAAAAAACGATGTTCCTCGTCATCTACTGCAAGGACTCTCCAAAAGTCTAGTGCATCACCCGGCCTTGGTTTTTCTCTAGACACTTTCCCACGCCTTAGTCCTACGCCTCCAAGAAGTCTGTCAATAAATCCTCTTACTTTCCAAGCCCAGTTAACGTAGTAACCCTCTTTTCCTCCTACATGATAGATAGAATCCATCACTAAATTTAAGTCTAGATTACTTGAAAAAGATTTAATTTCTTCATAGGTTAGACAGCCATGTGTAGGTACCTGAATGTAATCACGATAGTTTGCAGGTAAGTCACTTGATGACCACGCATCTTTCCAACTGGAAATAACTTCATGGTCTTCAATTTTCTGAAAAGCTCGTCTGATAGAATCTTCATAGCTTAAACATTTTTTTGGGATGATCTCTTGAATCTTATGATCTTTGCAGACCGCATTATTCTTTAAACTTGAGACAAGAGCTTTTGCGAGCTGAATATTGACGGTGGTAATAAAAAAGAGCCAATAGGAGGAGAGTCTAGGAGTTAAGAGCGGGACTACTATAATATGACGCTTTAACTTTCTAATTTGAGCAAAACGAAGTAGCATTTCTTTATAGGTGAATTGCTCGCCAGCGCCTATATCAAAAGATTTTCCAAAGGTTTTAGGGGAGTTGAGTACTTTTGCTAGGTAATCAATCACATCGACGATAGAGATGGGTTCACACCGACTTAAGACCCATTTAGGAGCAATCATAATGGGAAGTTTTTCAACGAGGTCTCTGATAATTTCGAATGAGGCGCTTCCTGCTCCAATAATAATTGCAGCTCTCAAGCAAGTTAGTGGAATAGAGCTAGACTGTAATATTTTTTCGACTTCATATCTTGAAGAGAGGTGCTTTGAGAGTTTGTCGTCATTTGAAATACCACTTAGATAGAGCATTTGTTTGCATTTTGTTTTTTCAAGAGCTTCAATAAAATTTTTAGCAGCTATACGATCTTTTAAGTCAAAAGTATCTGCGTCTTTATTCATTGAGTGGATAAGGTAATAGGCAGCTTCAATATCTAGAGGGATTTTTTTTAAAGAGAGGGGGTTTAAGACATCTCCTCTAATTATCTCAATTTTTCCTTTAGAATTTGGAGGAGGGTTAAATCGTGAAGGGTTACGAACTAAAACATAGACGAAGTGGCCTTCTTGAATGAGTCGAATAAGGAGCCTGGCTCCAATATAACCACTGGCTCCCGTGAGGAGAACTTTCACAGCATGTCCTTAATAAGGATAAAAAATAGTAGGGTGAACTATAGT
>CAYGMF010000014.1:11990-33323 GCA_964351075.1 uncultured bacterium | reverse complement strand
TTTCCAATACAGAGTCTACATCTTCGGAAGCAAAAACTTTTAGAGGTGTTAAAAAGAGGAAAAAGATTAATAAAAATCTAAAAAAGAAAGAAGCCATTTGGGAATCCTAAGTATACAAAAAATATTTCTATAGTTTTGCAACAATGTTTTTTTTTAAACAAGAACAAATTCGAACAGAAAACTATTTTTGGCTTAGCAGTGAACTTTTTTACTTAAAAGCTCCACTGAACCCCTGCATAAGGAGCCCACTGATAAACCGTTTTGATTGTAAAAGGATGTATCAAACCATTTCTTGGAGTCCATTGATTTTTGTATCTACCTAAGTTTCTTGCTTGTCCCCAAGAGTTAAATTTAATACCAAAGACTGCCGAAAAACCAGTATTAATGTAAGGAGTTTGTATTTTACATCCAAAGTCAAACATGAAGGCTGCGCTTGCAGAGGTTTTCTGACGAAGAGTCGTCTCGAAGGATTGAAATGTCCCTACAACAGTAACTGGATGATTAATTACAGTTTTTTTCCACGTCTGCCATGCAGGTCCTAATCCTATTGCAAAATAGGGAGAATAGACATAGTTTTTCCAAACTAAACCTTTTGACAACTCAAAGTAACACTTAGCCATTAGTGCGTCTAATGTTAGATCAGAAGACAACTGTGTATATGCATCTTCATAGTAATTGGGTTCATCATTATTGTTGTGGAATATTTTTGTTTGTATGGTCACATTACCTTGATGCTGGTAGGAGAGCATTGCTTTAAACCAATTATTAAAACGATAGCCTAGCTGGTAGTCAAACAAAGGTGTTCTATTATAAGTTAGCCTACCTTTAATCTGAACATCTCTTGATAACCCCGGTGAATAATCAACGATTGGAGATAAATTGCCTCGGATGCGATTAAAATAAAGAAATCCAATTCCAACATTCATTTGAGCAATAACGGCTTTCTTTTGCTGGATATACTTAATAGGCACAACATAAGGCTTCCAAGTATCAGGTGATCGCCCATCCAAATAGTAAGTTTTTTTTGAGTGATAGTTATTTGGGAACTCCCATTGTGCTCCCAAATAAGGAGCCCATTGATAAACTTTTTTAATCGTAAAGGGAGTATCAAGTCCCACGCTATAGGAGCCTTCTTGGGATTGTTTTCCTAAGTTACGAGTCTGTCCCCAGTAGTTAAATTTACATCCACCGACTAAAGAAAAGTAAGTCTGGGGGTTCTTAGAGGTTCCCTGAAATCCAAAATCTAAATTCAGAACTGCATTTGCTGAGATTTTTTGTCTTATTGGCTTATAGCCTCCATATGCGTTTCCGGCAACATGTCCAAATCTTTGAAGAGAAGTTCTATTCCAAGTTTGCCAGCCTGAGCCAAATCCAAAACCTAAGTATGAGAGCAATTCAAACTTTTCGCTTGAAATAATGAGAGGAGACTTTGCGTAACCTTTTACCATAAGAGCGTTCAAATTCAAATAAGAGGTTAGCTGAGAAAAGGCTGTAAGGAAGCCAGGAGAAGCCTCTACTAAAACAGATTTAGTTTGTATTGAAATACCACCTTGGTATTGATAAGAGGCTCCAACTTGAAAGTAATTTCCAAAACGTTGCTGTATTAAATATTCAAAGAGAGGAGTTCTATTATAGGTTAACTTTGAACCTGAAACACGAGCTGAAACCCAAGCTTGACCTGTAGCTCCATTTTGCTTGGGTAAAGTAATTAAGTTTCCTCTAATTTTTTTGAAATATAAAATCCCAACCCCAACGTTCATCTGAGTAAACAGTGGGGAAAGCTCTGTGTTTCGAACATATTTACTTGAGACTCTGACTTGATTTGGGAACTCCCATTGAACCCCCAAGTAAGGGGCCCATTGATAAACTGTTTTGATTGTAAAGGGTTTGAACAGTCCTGTTCGACACCCTCCCTGCTGTGATTGTTTTCCGATGTTACGAGCTTGTCCCCATACATTGAATTTACAACCAGCTAAAAGGGAGAAAAAGCTCTCTTCAGAGGAACCCTGCATACGGAATCCTATATCTGCAACCCATACTGCATTTGTAGATATTTTTTGTCTTAACACAAGAGGTAAACTTGAATAGGCTTCATATACCGCAATTAGATTTGTCTGGATTGATCCCCAAGTCTGCCAACCAATCCCTATCCCTGTCCCTAAATAAAGATTTGCCATCACACTTTTCCAAAAAAAAGACCACGGGGCATCGATGTAACACTTAATCAAAAGAGCATCTAATTCTAAATTTGCAGTAAGCGCATTTGCAACAATATTTGGGATACCACTACCTGGCACTGCATTAGCAAATCTTGTTTGTACCGTGATATCTCCTTGATGAAGATAACTAAGAAACCCTCTAAAATAGGTTTTAAATCGATAGCCAATCATCGACTCATAAAGAGGAGTCCTATTATACATCAAACTTCCTTCAAAAGGTGCATTTCCAGAAGTTTCTACAAATAGATTTGCTGGTATTCCTGCAAAATTACCACGAGTTCCACTAAAGTAAAGGAACCCCACCCCAATATCTGTCCTAAAGATAACGCTATTTGTCGGCTGAACAACATTCCCTCTCTCTATACGAATCCGTCCTTCTTTTCGGCTCTTTTTCAGATCTCTTTTCATATAGTGTTTACTATACGAATGTCTTCTTTTTGAAGAGAGAGGTTCATTAGAGTAGCTTCTAGCCTCAAGATCTTCAAGTTCTACACCAAGGTCTAAGTTTTGAACTTCTTTAAGTTCTTCTGTAGGGATATTTTCCAATACAGAGTCTATATCATCTGAAGCAAAAACTTTTAGAGGTGTTAAAAAGAGGAAAAAGATTGAAAAAAGTCTAAAAGAGAACCAAGCCATTTTAAGATCCTAAAACATAAAAAAATATTTGCACGTTTTTGCAACATTATTTAAAAAAAAACAAGTGCAAATATGAGCTTAGGAATCTTCTGTATTGAAACGGTCTATAAAGATGCGGGTATAGTAATCTAGGTCATGCTCGTTAAAAACATTGGCAGCTTCTTTTACTTCATCTTCTTTCTTTTTTTCTTTTAGAAGAGAGAAAAAATCTTGAAGCTTCAAAGCTTTTCCATTTAAAGACTTTACCTCTTCTGATAAAGCACGATCGTTTGTAACTACAACCATCTGATTTACTTTTTTTGAACGCCTAAAGATATCGACTATATAATCATCTGCTTTTTGATTCTGAGCTGTGTAAACCACCTCTATTTCTTTGTAGTCTACACGAGACACTTCTCCCATACGCTGATACGCATCAAAAACAATAATGAGAGAGAGTTTAAAAGGTTTGATTTTTTTGTAGAATTGCGCGAGGGCTTCCTCGCGGCTTATTGTAAAATCTGCAGCTATATCTTCATGACTAAAGAGCAGATTGTAGCCATCAACGTAATAGATCAAGAGTCGCCTAAGTAGCTTTCAATTCCTTTTACCGTATAGGTATTTGTTTTAAAACTGAAGGAATCGTCCACTTTTTGGCCCATCATAGACTTTGCAAGCTGCGACTGAAAAGATAAAATCCCCTTGTCAGGGTCTGCATCCCAAGGTCCTAAAATAGTATAGAGTAATTTCTGTCCCTTCTCATTAACTAAAGAAACAATTGTACCCACGCTAACTTGCTTCACATCAATATCTTCAGGAGATAAGATTCTAGCTTGATTGAGTTGAGTAGACAACAGCTTCATCTCTCCTTGAAGTCTAGCCCTTCTTTCCTGGGCAGATTTGTATTCAGCGTTTTCTCTCAAGTCACCATAAGCTCTAGCAACTTCAATTTCCTTGGCATTATCAATAGTTTCCACTGTTGCTATTGTATGAATACGCTCCTGCACCTTTTGATACCCTTCTTGAGTCGTCCAAATATATTGCTCTTCTTCAGTATCTAATCCATCAGAACCATCTTCAAGATTCGGGTGAACCACTTTAGTAAGAGACAAGAAGAGTTTAAAGTCATGATTGCTAAATATTTGACATTTTGTAACCAAAAGAAGGATTTCGCGAGCATATTCTATCGTTGTATCTGCTATATTATCTCGATAGAGTTGAAAATGCTTGTTCACAATAAGAGAGTGAACCTTTTTAGTTAAGTCTTGCAGCTCTGGATTACTTTCAATATGATAAAGAAGAATAAAGAGGGCCTCAAAAAAGAGATCTTTTCCGGACTTATCAGAAAATGGCAAATCATCCTTATTCTGGATTTTTTGAAAGTACCAAATGAAGCACTCAGGGAAGGACACAGGATGATCAAGTAGCCTTTGAACTGTCTCTTTGAGAAGAGATGGATTTTTTGACTTCATAAGCTCTTTTAAAATATATTCTCTTAAAAAGTGATGAGAAACTCCAAAGAAGAGATCGGAAAAGATCGACTCCCAATCTTCTCTGTGCTTACGAACAAACATAAGCAGTTTCTTTTTTAAAGAGGTCATGGAAATAGACTTTATAAAAAAGGCTATGTCCCCTGTGTTTTGAATAATTTTAATCAAAGCTTGATCCAGGTGATCTTGGAAAAATTCTTCTAAGAAAAGATATATTTCGACTTTTATAAGCTCTTGACCGTCATCAAGACCATTTAAAGAGCTAAGAAGTTTGTCTCTAAAAAGGCTCTTATTGTCAGAATCTTTTAGAACTTCTGGATGCTGCTTAATAAACTCATAGGATTCAGCTAGAAAATACTCAACCTCTTGATCCGCCTCTAACAACTTTTTAAAGTCGTCTGTGTAGGAGACTTCTTTGTCTAAAAGGACAAAGAGCCCCTTAGTATTTTTAGGAACTTGAATTTTAGGGTCTTTTTTTGCTTTGGAGCGAGCACTTTGCCACCACTTCATCCAATCTTGAGCTGGGATTACAAGCTCATACATTTCTTCTTTAATCTCCTGGGCATTCAGAGGCCCAACATCCGAGATTAACAGCTTTAATACCCCTGCTGGATCTTTTTTAGCATCAGCTTCAAGAAGGTCTGGATCCCCGTAACGACGAGCCAAGAAATGTTCACTAGATAGAGGAATTAGGTTTTTAAAAGCATTTTGGAAAGAAAGCTCGCGGGTATTCACTATATTTTCAAACTCAATAGACAACTGCTCCCTTATGAGGGAAATATCCATGATTTCACCAGCTCCCCATCCTCCGGTATGAAAGATAAACTTGCCCTTATCCATATGGGTTAAAAGTTCAAAGTTTCGAAGAGCCCCCTGAAATTGCTCTCTAGAGCGAAGGCCAATTAAACGAATTTTCTCTTTAAATAGAGGGTCTTCGCTATAAGCTTCTGTAAGGTGCTCCAAACAAGCTAAAGCCAAAGCTTCGCTTTGAGAGGTCTGTAAGTCTAAAATGAGCCTTAGAAGATCAACTTTCAACTCTGGTTGATCAAGCTTGTCAAGAAAAGTTAGTGCTTCATCAACATAACGACCAAACAGCTCTTTGTATTCAGAGCTTTTGACACTTTCAAGGATTTGAATGGTCTCAATAGCTGAGATTTCACTGCTTGATTTAAACTCTTCCCATAAGTGCAAAAAACCAGGAAAGTTCTGATTTTCCAACTGAAGATTCATTTCTTCTAAATAGCTCATTATTTGTTTTTCTCTTTTTTTTAGTAACTTACGTCTAAAACTATACTCCTGAGACTCAATTAAAATCAAATTAAATAGGCTAGTCTTGTAAAATTATTTTTTATTTGATAAATGAAACCTGAGGAAGTTTTTATTATAGAATGAAGCCCGAGGGAAGAAAGATGGATGATCCAAAAAAAGAAAAATTTATTTTACAATCAATTGAGAAGATACGGCAATTAAAAGAAGAAATTAAAGAGGCTAAAAAAAACAATGTTGAGATCTCTGACCTAATGGAAGCCGTGCAAAGGGAAGTTACTAAAATTCAAGACGAGGCTGATGAAATCTTTGATTCTCAAGAATCTAGTCTCTCTAGTGAGGAGCTTGAGGTCTACCTGCAAAACCCCTCAAATTTTTCAAAAAAAGACTGGGAAATTTTGGAGACTTTAAAAAGTGAAACAGCCTCCTGTAAAAAAGAAATTATCAAGGCTGGTGAGTCCGAAGCAGTAAAAGACATGGTCGGAGGGAAAAAAAAGAAGAAAAAGAAGCAACCTCCAACAAGCAAAGCTTAGCCAAACTCTCCTAAAAAATAATTTGAAAGCTATCGTATTGCTTTTGAACCTGGCACTCTTCAATAGCCACATGTTCAATTATTGCAAGACCCGTGCCCTTTTTTAAGCTCTCTACAAATGGTTCAAGGGATTCTTCGGTTCCTTGTGCATAGATCTCTACAGATCCATTAGCTAGGTTCCGCACAGACCCTTTAATTCTCATTTTATTCGCATAATGTTCCACTGTTGCTCTAAAACCAACACCCTGAACATTGCCTTTGATGATGATATGGAGTGTATTCACAGGCTCCTCACAATCTATTTTGCCCTTATTCTTGAGTCATAGAAAAAAGCATGGATTAGATCAAGCTTTAGATTCATTTCTATTAGAGGATAAGAGACGGAGCTCTATTTGTAAGGGATTGGAGAATCGTTTCGACTTGCTCAAGAGTCTTAACCCCACTTATAGATTTTCGAAACTCTTTTGCGACATCTCCCTTTTTAAAGTACCAGCACCCAACACGTCTCATGTCGAGTATTGCCTTTTTCTCATGGGCATAGTTTTTGATAATATCAAAGTGTTCCAAAAGGGCTTGCTTACAAAATTCAAAGCCTCTCTCTATTGGAGGAAGCCCTGAAAGTTTTCTATGGATATCCTCTGCTATCCAAGGCTGCCCAAAGGTGCCCCTAGCAACAAGAACGCCATCACACCCTGTTTTCTCCAGCAGGTCAAGAGCACTATCAGCAGAAAAAACGTCCCCATTCCCAAAGACGCGAATAGTACTTGCTGCTTCTTTACACTCTTTTATTCGCTCCCAGTTAGCTGGACCCTTATAAGCTTGAACGCGCGTTCTTCCATGTACAAAAATGGCTTTTGCGCCAGCCTCCTCGGCTATTTTTGTGATTAGAGGAGCCACAATACTTTCTTGATCCCAACCAACACGAATTTTAACTGTGACAGGAATTGAAACGGTTGCCACGATTTTGGAGAGCAGATCTCCAATCTTATTTGGGCTCTTGAGGAGTCCCGAGCCACTTCCATCTTTAGTCACTTTATCTACCGGACAACCGCAATTTAAATCGATGAGATCAAAACCTAAATCTTCAATAATACGGGCTGCTTGTCCAACTAGATTTAAGTTGCTTCCACAAAGTTGCGCTCCAATTGGATGCATATCTTTAGTATAATCGAGAAGTCTAAAAGAGTTTCTATCAGCTCGAACAAGAGCTTCCATTTTAACCATTTCACAAAAAACAAGCCCTGGCGGGCTATAACGTCGAGCCATCTGCCTATAGGGATAATCAGAGCATCCAGCTAAAGGAGCATAAAAGACATTACTCTTAAAAGTTTTATTACCGAGCTTAATAGGAATCATGATCTAGTGTACAATACCTAAAACGATCCGCTCTATAATCCTTAGAGCAATGAAGGCAAGTAAAGGACTTAGGTCAAGCATCCCAATGCGGGGCACAAAACGCTTAAAGACACCCAGGTAAGGATCGGTATAGTAGTTGACAAACCTCATAACCGAAGCTTGTTGAAAGTTTGGGAACCAGGAACCTATAACACGAGCAAACAACATCAGGGTGTAGCCGGTAAATAAAAAGTGAATTGCTGTAGATAAATTAGGCATAAAATAAATTAACTTTTGAATCAAAGGCATCTCTTATCTTAAGATATCCCCATGATTTCGTTTTTTTCTAGTTTCAAGGCCATTGGCCTTTCTATCCACCAGTATACACTAAAGTATGCTTTGATCTCAAAAAATAAAAACGAATTCACCATCCTTGAGGCCAGAACGATCGATCTTACGTGTAAAACTGCTTTACACTCAGTACAATCTTTATTAGAAAAAGTTCCTGCTGGGGCCTCGTTTCCCTCTAAAAGGGGCCTTCTGAGGTCTTTAGAGCTTCATATTAAAAAAAAGAGTCACATAAGATCTTTTTTAAAAAATAAAATTGAGTCCAGCTTGCTTGCGGAAGCTGTAGCCCTAAGGTTTTGGGAGAGAAGAAAGGGTTGCTTTTCTTTTTATGGTCTTAAAAAAAGCTCTCTAAATCAGCTTGACCTTAGCCTTCAAGAAAAGGAGCTCTCATGCGACCACTTACACCCCTCCTCTTTCGCTTACGCCGCGCTTATTAACTTCCTTCATCCCTCTAAGGGCTTGAAAATATGGATTTGTTTAACCGAGGCGTCTGCTGAAGTTCTCCTTTTTGATGAAAATATACTTGTAGAAGGGGTTAACATAGAACAAGGCGCTTTTTTCGAAACAGAGATTCTACGCTCGATTTTTTCTATGCGCTCAAAAATGGAGCATATCTCTGAAGAGCTCGGAATTTTAGGAACATCTTTAAAAAGGGAATCCCTACTCAAAGAGATAAAGGAACGAACCCCTTTCTCTACTTACGAGCCGCCCTTAAACAACTTGCCCAAGAAGTATCTATTAGAAGTTGGCTCTGCCCTAATCCTAAACCCTACAAAAAGAAGAGCACCTAATTTTACTTTAAAAGGAGAGACTTACCGCTCAGTTTACAAGCAGTATAGAAAGCCCCTTCACCTTTCACTTATTTTATTAGGGTCTCTTTTTTTAGTGCACGCTCTTACTTGGAGACTTCAAACGCAAACGCAAAAGCATATAAATCAAAACATCTACTCCGAAATATTGAGAATGCCCTCTATTGATTGGAAAGAGCTGCCCTCTCTTTATTCTCCTCAGTTCGAAGGAGAACGATCGATTCAAAACTTAGATCTTATTTTCACTCAACCCTCAAAGAGGTCTGCCCCATTCCCGCTAAGACCCAATACCTTTCTTGTTTCAGAGACTTTAGCATGGCTCAAAAAACTCTATAGCCAATTGCCTGTCAATGGAGTGAAAAGGCCCTTTGTTTTAGATCACTTTGAATATAAGCTTGTTTCATTACCTTCCATAAAAAAGCCAAAGGCTCCCTACTTAGTGAAGGTGGATATGACTTTCTCGGCTAGTTCACCACAAACAGCAAGGCAACTTCACGAACTTCTCTTAAAGGAAAAGGACTTTATCCAAATGAAAAAGAAACTCTCTTGGTCTTTTCAAAATAACCTCTATCAGGCATCCTTCTATCTCAAAAACTACCCAAACTCCATCTCAGTCCAGTCATGTTCAAAGCAAAAAAGACACTAATTCTTCTCCTTCTTCTTACACTCCCCCTTCTTTTGTTCGATCTATGGGGTTACAAAAATTTTAAGCAATGCAAGATGCATGAAAAAAGGCTTACCCTTCTCTCTAAAAGGCTCCACAGCCTTTATCGTGTTGAGTCCGAAAACAAGCATCTACTGCGTATTTATCGAAATGCTGACCCTTCTTACATTCACACATCTCTAGAATCTTTGAAGCTCCCAGGGTCTCCTGCCTCAATTGAATTTATTGAAAAACTATCACCCAAGACCCCTTATTTTCAGGAAAAAAAAGAATCGCTTGTAAAACGCGTGAATGTAGATTTTGAAGACCTGAAGGAAGTTCTAAGTCGGATCGAACTTTTAGAAAACGAGCTGCCCAGGGGGCACCCCCACCTTATTATCTCTTGTTTTACTTTGAAGAAAAATAAGGGCGAGGGAGATGATTTTTATCACCTAGACCTTGAACTTTTAAAAAGGGACTATTCATTTTGAAATTCAGTTTTTTAAGCCTTGCATTACTTTTTTTAACAGCCTGTTCTCCATCAACGCTCTCTCTTTCTAAAGTTCACTTAACGACGCAAAAGGGGCTTACTCAAACTCTCACCACAAGAGAAAGGCTAAAGCCTTACGAAGAAGATAGTTTTATATCTCATCAACCCCACCTGAAAGTTATTCGAATCTACGATGGAGCTGATGACAATAAAACAGTAATCACGACCTATTACCCCTCTGGACACATCTACCAACTGCTTGAGTGTAAAAATAACCAAGCCTTTGGCCTATATAAAGAGTGGTATGCAAATGGAAAAATTAAAGTCATTGCTCACATTATTGGGGGATCTCCAGAAATAGTACCTGCGGGGAATAGTTCATGGATTTTTGATGGAGAAAGCCAAGCTTTTGATGAAGAGGGTAACCTTGAGGCCTCCTTTAATTATGAAAACGGTCTTCTAGAGAAGGAGAGCTTTTTATACTACCCAACAGGCGAAATAAAAAAAATGCTCCCCTACAAAAATGACCTTCTACACGGACAAATGATTCACTATGATCGAGAGGAAAATATTTTAGAAAAGACCCTTTACGACAAAGGAGTAAAAGATGGAAGAGCCTCGCTTTATTGGGATAAAAAAGTTTTAGCCTCCGATGAAAAGTATTTAAAAGGAAAGCTTGTTTCTGGACTTTATTTTAACAGAGTTGGAAAACTTATAGGACAAGTACAGGATTGTTTTGGATATAAAGTTGTCTGGAAAGAAGACTCTTCTTATGAACTTGTCGAGTATCAATCAGGAGTTCCTGAGGGCAAAGTCTCTCTCTTTAATGCAAAGGGCTCTCTTATATATCAATATTACCAACACCTCGGCGCTAAAGATGGAGAAGAGATTATTTTCTACCCTAATAGCACTCAACCAAAACTCTCTCTAAGTTGGAGAAATGGCCTCCTTCATGGCTCTATAAAGAGCTGGTACCCAAATGGAAACCTTGAGTCCGAGCGGGAAATAAGCCAAAACAAAAAACATGGTCTTCTGAGGGCCCGATATGAAAACGGTGATTTAATGCTACTGGAAGAATATGACCAGGACCGCCTTATTAAAGGAGAGTACTTCAGAAAAGACTCCTCCTTTTCCTGCTCCTCTATAACAAGCGGGGAAGGAACGGCGTGCCTCTTTGACTCAAAAGGCATTTTACTTCAAAAAATTGACTATGAAGGAGGAAAGCCTGTTGAATAAACCAAAATTAAGAAAAGAGTTCCTCTCTAAGGTCGCGTGCCTTTCACCAGAAGAAAAAAAGATCGCCTCAAAAAAGGCTGTCCTTTTTTTAATTGAAAACTACTCAAACCTCGCTCTTATTGCAAGCTTTTCACCGCTTCAAAGCGAGGTCAATATTACCCCCTTTAACAAGCTGCTTGCTCAGGGGAAAAAACTTGCCCTGCCCCGTATTGAAAATGAAGGACTCTCTTTTTATAGGGTCTCTGATTTATCAAATGAGCTTACTCTTTCCTCAAAACAGATCCTTGAACCTGATCCAAAAAAATGCCCGCGAATTCTCCCCCAAAATCTATCCCTTGTAATACTTCCAGGGCTGGCTTTCGATTTAAATAATATAAGGCTTGGCTACGGAGGAGGCTTCTACGATAAGTTTTTAGAGGAAAATAGTTCTATTCAAACAGTTGGAATAGCTTTTCAGCTCCAAACCTCTCGACAGCCCCTTCCTAGGGAAGCACATGATCGTGCTGTAGATCAAGTTTTTGGTTTCTAGGCTTAGCTGTGATACAGCTGAGAAAAGAGCCAATCGGATAGAATAATGAAAAAGCTTGCAAAAACGACCGCCCAGGTAATGCTTTTGGGCACGTCTCTTGGTTGAAGATCTCTTTTATATCGCCCTGCAATTTCTGCAATAATTAAAATGACAAACATGAAGCCAAGGCTTCGATAGACATTTACGACAGGAGGGTATTGCCAAAATGTCGTATAGGTGAAAGTATCTTTATTAACAGCCTCCCAGTAAAGTTTCATTGAAGGGAAAAGGGCGTACTTCTGCCAAACGCTTACAATCCCTCCTGATAAAAGAGCGATGTAGGTGCCTATTGCTGTTAAAATAGGTGCTGCAATAAAGGCTGCAACTCCTGTCGGCCATAATGTCCAACGCCTTGGGCTTTGCCCTAGAGTTTCTAAGAGCTTGTTTTGGTTGGTCGCTTGCATCATACCAACTTCTCCGGAATAACTCCCCCCAATTCTACCCGCTAAAAGTAAACCAGTTAAAAGTGGGCCCATCTCTATAACAAACCCTCTAGACATAGTTAAGGCGTAAATTTTTTCTCGTATTCCGGGTAAATACTTTGCAGCGACTTTCTCAATTTCGTGACCAAAAAGCTTAAATAAAAAAGAGGTATGCTCAGAGTGAAACTGATTCATAATTGTTTCAATATCTGTTTGCTTTAACATTTGAGCAAAAAGCATGCTGGTAGCAAACCCTGCAGCAAAAAAGGCACAAATAATAAGAGGGGCTGAGATCCCTAAGTAGTCAAAGATCTTTATCCAAGTCCTCACCCAGATACTTGTGCGAGGGGCTCTCTTTTTTTGATTTTTAAGTGGAGCTGGAGGCGAAGGTACAAGTTCTATCTCCTTCCCTTCTGTTACAATCTCCTTGGAGTGCTCAACTTGGTGAGTAATTAAAAGGAAGGCAACCCCGCGCTCTTTAAGTGATTTAATTACTCGAACAACCTCTTCGCTCGTTTTATCGTCGAGCCCCACAAAAGGTTCATCTAAAATGATTACTTTTTTAGCCTGAGCAAAAGTCAAGGCAAGAGCTGCCCGTCTCAGCATTCCTCCGCTGAGGTGATTGGGCATTTTATAGCCATCACTTTCAACAAGGTCTACACTTTTAAGGAGGTCAAGTACGGTTTCATCACTATGCTCCTTGCCTGCTGCCTTAAGACTTAAAACAACATTTTCTCTAAGGTTTAGAGAGTCAACAATTACCCCCTGTTGAAATAAGATCCCAACAGGACGCTCTCCCTCTTCAAGACTTTCTCCCCAGGTTAGTGAAGTCTCTCCTCCTCTTAAGGGAGCCAGCTGTGCCAGGTCATTTGCAACAGATGTCTTCCCGGCCCCAGAGGGACCCTTTAACCAAAAGCATTGCCCTTTATCCAGTTCAAATGAAAGCTTTTCATTTTTAAACGGACACTCATCACTTTTTCGGGTAACTTCAACTTTTAATAGCATAACATTTTATTCTTGATAGTGTTTTCAACCCATAGTTTAATTAGAGAATATTTTTCAACCTCATTTAAAAGCTCTTCTTTCTCCCCTCCTTGCATTATAATAAATTCTAATGCATCATCGCGCTTTAATCTATTGAACTATTTACGAGGACCTTTATGTCAAATTCTGCTGATCAAAATAAGAAAAAAGCTTTGGAACTTGCCATTGCACATATAGAAAAACAATTCGGAGACGGGGCTATCATGACCCTGGGAAAACATCAAATGTCAAGAAAGTTTGAAGTAATCTCAACAGGAGCTATCTCTTTAGATTTAGCTTTGGGAATAGGTGGCGTACCAAGAGGGCGTGTCGTTGAAATTTATGGTCCTGAATCTTCAGGAAAATCAACTCTAGCCACTCATATTGTTGCAAATGCTCAAAAAAATGGTGGGCTTGCTGCTTATATCGATGCTGAGCATGCTCTTGATCCTGTCTACGCTGGTAAAATTGGAGTTAATGTTGATGACCTTTTAATTTCACAACCAGACTGTGGAGAAGATGCTCTAAATATTGCAGAGATGCTCGCTCGCTCAGGCGCAGTAGACGTTATTGTAATAGACTCTGTAGCAGCTCTCGTTCCCAAAAATGAACTAGAAGGGGAAATTGGAGACACTCATGTAGGTCTACAAGCAAGAATGATGTCTCAAGCATTAAGAAAGCTTACAGCTACCCTGGCTAAGTCAAATACTTGTGCTATCTTTATTAATCAAATTAGAGAAAAAATTGGCGTGATGTTTGGTAGCCCTGAAACAACCTCGGGGGGACGCGCTCTAAAGTTTTACTCTTCAATTCGACTGGACATTCGAAGAACAGCTTCTTTAAAAGGCGCTGATAGTTTAGACCTTGGAAACAGAGTGAAAGTCAAAGTTGTTAAAAATAAAATGGCGCCTCCTTTTAGAATCGCTGAATTTGATATCATCTTTAAAGAGGGTATTTCCTATGAAGGCACGCTTATTGACAAGGGTGTTGAATTGGAAATTATTGATAAGAAAGGAGCTTGGTTCAGCTACAACGGAACCCGTTTAGGCCAAGGAAAAGAGTCTGTTCGCCAAGAGCTTTTGACAAACAAAGCTCTAAGTCAAGAAATTGAAAACAAAGTGATGGAAGTTTCTGGATTAAGACCTGCTCCTGAAGACAAAGTGAAAGAAAAGGAGTTGGCCTCAGTCTAAGATTTTTTTCTTCAAAAACTCAAGTAACTCTTGAAATTCCTCTTGGTAAAGCCCGAGCCCTCTTAGATAGAGCTCGCAGCGAGCAAGGTGATATTCAAGAGTTTTTTTTGCCTCTTTTTCACCCAAAGCTAAAGGATAGTTAATCAATTTACCCTTCTTTCTATCCTGCTCTTGATCACAAAAATCATCGTAGATTTGAAAAGCCATCCCAAAATGATACCCCCCTTTTTGAACCTCATCTTTTCTGGACAAATCTCCTCCACTAAAAAGCCAGCCGAATATAAAGGCTGTTTCAAAAAAAATGACCGTCTTTTTGTAGAGGATGTCATCTAAAGAAGCCTGAGTAATCTGGGGGGGATAGAGGTCTAAAAATTGCCCACAAGGGGCTCCGTTAAGACCATTATTTTTGGCTAAGAATCGAAGAGCTATAAAAGAGCGCTGATCTAAATCATCCAGTTGTCCCTCTAAGCGATCTTTTAATTTTAGAATAGATTCATAGCCTGCTCCAAGAAGAGCATAACTAGAAAGAAGAGCCACATCTGTTCCAAATTCTTTATGTAAAGCCGGCTTGCTTCTTCGGATAGAATCATCATCCATGCAAGGTAAATCATCAGCAATAAGAGATGCTGTATGGAAAAGTTCAACAGATAAAGCAGAAAGTCCAAGGTCGAACGAATCCCCTAACATCTTAGAAATAATCAAAACAATAGAAGGGCGAAAGCGCTTCCCTTCCCCCCGTAAAGCGTAAAGGCAGGCTTCTCTTAATTGAGTTTTAAGACCAAAGCGTGGAAATTCCTTCTCAATCAGATCGTTGACTCGGTTTTGGTACTTTTTTAACAGGGACTTAAGTTTTATTTTTTCTAAATCAAGAAAAGGCATAGCTTTTTTGTGGGTAAGAGATCGTTTCATTTGTAGATTTAAGAGCCTGATCCTGCAGAATAACTCCCCCAGCATTCATAGAAGGGTAAATACAAGATCGAGGTCCCATAAAGGTTCCAGGGTTCGTTACACTATTACAGCCTATTTGAGCTTGATCGCCAATAATAGCTCCGAGCTTTCTAAGGCCTGTATTGAGTTCAGAACCTTCAAACTCAATTCGTATAGACTTGTTGTTGAAAAGAAGGTTGGCGAGCTTAACGCCAGCTCCTAAATTGATTCTGTTACCAAGAATAGAGTCCCCGACATAAGAAAAGTGAGCTGCTTGAGCATGATCTAACAAAACGGAGTTCTTGACCTCTGTAGCATGACCTATAACACAGTGATCACCAGTGATGACATTACCTCGCAGATAAGCTCCATGACGAATTGTACAATAATTGCCAATAATACATGGACCTTTGATATATGCACCAGGCTCTACAACTGTTCCTATTCCAATACTTATTTGATCTGAGTTTATTAGGTACGCTTGTTTTGAAACATTTCCCTGATGAATTCCTAAAGTTTCTCGTTGAAGATAATCAGAAATACGATCTAAGACCTTCCAAACAGGTTCTAGTTCACTAAACAGCTTCTTATGAGCATATTCATTTAGGTTAAAAAAATGCTCCGGTGTAAACAACTCTTTCATAGGCTTCTCTTTTACTTATAATACTTATATATAAAGTTAATATTCTTCTTCTTCAGAACCTGTGGAAATGTTCATAAGTGCGTTAAAAACACAATCCACCCTCTATGTTCAAAAGGTGTTGATAACCGGTTCATAAAAGTTAACTCAGTATTAATAAACGATTGTGAACAATTTTGTCTTCATAAAATGAACAGGATATTGACAGGGTTATCAACAGGTTTTCCACAAAAAAGTCTGGGTGAGAGGATTCGAACCTCCGACCCCTTGCACCCCATGCAAGTGCGCTGACCAAGCTGCGCTACACCCAGAAAAAAACAAATTGATAGGAGAAGTGAAGTTAAGAAGTGCATTTTAAAGCGAAAAAGAGGTTTCGGTCAATACGAAGATGTGACGAAACTCACTTTTTTACATATTCGGAATAGCATGAGCCAAGCATTTTTAAGTTGTAGGCCTTTTTAAAGGCTGTAGCGCTGTTTATAAATGGAGTTTGAGTAAAAGGGTGTTTTCTCTAATCAAGCTAAAGGCGGGAGCTTAAAAGCTATTCCAAACACTCTGAATTTTTAGAATTTTAAAAGACTTGCAATTGGTTACTGTTTTGCCATTAATGTCAAGAATAGGAACCGGAGCTTTTGCTTGATAAATGCGAACAAGCTCAGAGAGGCTGTTTACCCCCCCAAAAACTTCCTGGATAGGAGCTTCTCGAACCTTTCCGTTTCCATTGTCATAGCCTCGGGCTTCAATAATTAAATTGTTTTTCAAGTTTGAAACGATCATTACGTGACCAGGATACCAGATTAAATCTCCTTCTCTTATCTGTTCTCCCTTTTTTAGCGATTCCAGCCCTCTTAGCAAGGTGCGTGTATTTTTAAAGAAAAAAGGAATATTGCAAATTTGAGCAGCTCTTCCGATAATACCAACACAGTCAAAACCAATTTTAGAGCTCTGAGACCATTCATCTCTGTGGAAGTAGGGTTTATTTGTGAGAGGATCTTTTTTTTCCTTATAGGTGTCTTGCTCGCAGTTTTGGGTCCAACTAAACCCCCCTAAAACATAAGGAATAAAGCCATTCTTGTGGTTTGTCCAAGAACGCAAAACCTGAACAAAGTTTTGTATTTGATCTTCTGGCTTTTTGTAGTAGTTTCTAATGCAATTCAGTTTGGGGATTTTTGAGCTTACAAGCTCCTGCTTAATAGGGTCAAAGATATAAACATCAAAATACCCTCGGTCAAAAGATCCCTTAAGGTTTTGCCCTGGATGAGCTAAAAATCGAGTTCCAACAGAGTAGGTTTTTTGGGTGAGAGGGTCTAAGAATGGTTTTTTTAAAGTTACAATATTTTGTTCTTCATCTGGCCATTTTTGTTTGTTTCCATATGAAATAGGAGGTGGAAAGTGTGAGAGATCAATCTTTTTATGTTTGAGTGTGTCTAGAAAGAAAAGGTTGTCTCTCGAGGTCCAGTAGGTGTCCTTAGGAGAAGATTCATTATCTAAGATATAATAAAAGTTAGAAATCCGAACTTTAACTTCATTTTCCTTTTCAGCTAAGACTGTTACAACTTCATTGAAAAGAACCTGGTGAAGGCGCCAACAGGCGCTTCCTGATCCGCTAAAGGGAATTTTATGATAGTATTCATCAACAGAAATTCCTTTTTTAGGAGACTGCACATAAGGTTGGCCAAGAAGATCTGCAACAGGCTTGATTACGACAGCCTTTCTCTCTTTTACTGGTGCAGAAAAAGAAAGGGTCGTTATAAAGCAGAGAAGAAGAAAAAACTTTTTCATAAAATCTATGTTTTTTTGTAGGATCGGCTCATATTTTGTAGCCCCTATATATAGTTCTAATTGGGATTTTATTTTAACAAAATTTTCATAGAAAAAAAAGGTCCAAGGAGTTAACGTCTCTATTTTTTAATTATGAAGTAAATTGGTTTATCTAGTTTATTAGTTTTTTTGTTTTTAAGGAGCAATTAGTGAGTGTAATAACGTCAGACTTAAAAAATAAAAGCAATGAAACAATTAACTTTGTTTTAAATGCAGCTTCAACAGGGGCAAATGTTGTTCGTAGTGCCCTTGAGAGCGTCGCTGAAGCCATTTCTTCTCAATTTGGGGACAATTTAAGTCTTTTTGTTTTCGAGAATCGTTCGGATCAGGCTTTTGTAAGTTCACTCGCTTGGGGCGTTTCTTGTGCAGCACTTAAGCCCCCCCCCCTTCCTGCCTCTCTTGGAACTCTTTTAGTAAATGGCTTTGTGAGCTCTTCTAAAAAAGATGTGATGAATGAAATGCAGAACATTAAAAACAAAGATACAGTTGAAGAAGCTAAAGCTAATAGAGTGATGAGCTGTTTTCACCAAAAAGCCAGCACTGAGATTGCACATGTAAATGTATTTGCGACAGCACTGTTATCTCTAATTGGGAACCTTGAACTTTCAACCATCAATCCTGATGTAGCCTCAAATCTGCTTTATGGAGTTTTGGGAACAACACTTTCTGTAAACGCTTACCACTTTGTTTGTCGCCGTTCTTTAATTTAGAGTTTTTTTATTTAACTCTTTTCTTTAGAATGTTTTGTTTTTTAATTTGAGCGTTTATATGACCCTTTTTAAGGAACAACTACCTCTTCTTGCTGAATGGCGAGCTTTTTTTGAGGCCGAATTTGAAAAAAGCTACTTTAAAGCCCTTGAAAAATTTTTAGATGAAGAGATCTCTCAAAACAAGACTTATCCACCTAAGCCTTTGATATTTAATTCATTTTTTCAGACTCCCCTTAGTAAGGTTAAAGTCGTTATTATGGGGCAAGACCCCTATCATGGTTGTGGGCAAGCTCACGGCTTGAGTTTTAGTGTCTGTCAAGGTGTTCAACCGCCCCCTTCGCTAAAAAATATTTTTAAAGAGCTTTCTCAAGATGTTCATATTAAGGAGCCTAAGCATGGGTGTCTCCTATCGTGGGCTGAGCAGGGCGTTCTCTTATTAAATGCCACCTTAACTGTCAGTGAAGGTTCGCCAAAATCACACTACGGTGAGGGTTGGGAAATCTTTACAGACCATGTCATTCAATTACTCTCAGAGCTTGAGCAGCCCATTGTCTTCTTACTATGGGGAAAGTCTGCTCAAGAAAAATGTTTACGGATTTTAGATAATGCTGGAGATAATAGACATTTAGTCTTAAAAACGACCCATCCCTCCCCCTTTTCAGCTCATTATGGCTTCCTTGGGAGTAGGCATTTCTCTCTGGCAAATAAATTTTTGAAAAAACAGGGTCTCGAACCGATAGACTGGAATGTCCATTAAATCAGACCTCCTCTCTCTTTATTTTTTCTTTAAATAAAGCTGCTACAATATACTTAGTTGGAAAAATAAAATGAGAGCCTAACAAATGTCTATTCAAAAATACTTCAAGGATAGGTATCACGATTTAGTTTTGAAAAAAAGTTTATCTGTGAGTATTAACCAAACGGATTGTCAGCTAGAATTGGTAGATGAAGGAAGAACCCTTTGTCTGCTTGCCTTGCTCTATGAGACAGGGAAAGATTTTTCAGAATCGTTTATGCTTGGGATTGAAGAGATTGGGGATAAGGGCCTTTTAGTGGATTCAAAGCTAGGGCAGGTATTGATTGCTCGCAAACATCACTTTGATGAAATGACTCCAGAGTACTTTAGTCTTCGAATAGCTCAATTTTACTCTGAAATTCAAAAGTATCGGGCTGAGATCGATGGGTTCAAGGGTAAAGAATACGCTTTTATTAAAAAGACCTAATTGTTCTACGTGGAACATTACTTAAGCAATTTTTTCATTTCCTCTGTAAGGTCTTCTAACTTTTTGTCTAGCAAGCCGATTCCCTTTTCAATATCCTTTTCGTGAAGATCTGATACTCCACAGTAAATTTTCACCTTTGGTTCTGTTCCTGAGGGGCGAATAACTAGCTTTGAGTCATCCTCAAGCCAGTAGAGCAAGACATTCGATTGGGGGAGAGAAAGAGAATCTTCTTGCCCTGAGTCTAAGTGGATAATCTTAGATGATTGGTAGTCTTCAATCGTTTTAACCGGTATGTTGAGAAAGGACTTAGGAGGATTCGCTCTTAAGTCTTCCATCATTTTTTTCATTTTATCTTTTGACTCTTTTGTATCAGGATAAACCATAGAGGTGAGCTTTTCTCTGAATATCCCATATTTTTTATAGACTTCATGGAGAAGGTCGATAAGCGTCTTTTGGTTAAGTTTAGCTTTGAGGGCCATTTCGCTGATAAGAGCGGCTAAGATAACAGCGTCTTTGTCTCTTGCATGTGTTCCTATGAGGTACCCATACGACTCTTCAGCTCCAAATAGAAATTGGTGAGAGGAATCTTTTTCCCATATGCGAATCAATTCACCGATGTACTTAAAGCCAGTAAGCACACTAAAGCAAGAGGCGTTATTGGCTTCAGCAATGGCTTTATAGAGTTCTGTCGTAACAATTGTTTTAATAAAGGCCCCATTAGAGGGCATTTTTCCTTGGCTTTGAAGAGCCTCGCAGATGTGATGGGCGCAAAGGCAAGCCATTTCGTTTCCTGTAAGTAAAACGGCTTTACACTGGTGCCTTACTGCAGCTCCAATGCGATCGGAATCTGGATCTGTTGCAAGTAATATATCTCCTTCCTCTGCTAGAAGTTGATCAATACCAAGCTTAAGGGCCTCTTTCTCTTCAGGGTTAGGCCGTTCAACTGTTGGGAAGGCCCCATCTGGTTTCTCTTGAGCTTGCACAATGTGAAGATTTGAGAATTTCCAGTCCTGTAAAATCGGAGGAACCATTGTGATGCCAGCTCCGTGAATTGGACTATAGATAATATGTAGATCCTTGCCGTGGTTTGTATTTTGCTCAGGGTAAAACTGTAGTCCTCTGACAGCGTCTAAATACAGGTGATCTATTTCATCAGTAATCCACTCTATTAAAGGAGAATTTGTATCTGGAAGCATTTTAACTTGGTCAACTTCAGTAACCTTATTAACTTCATTTATTATTCCTGAATCATGTGGAGGTAGTACTTGAGCTCCATCATCCCAATAGACTTTGTATCCATTGTACTCAGGAGGGTTGTGAGACGCTGTAATCATGATTGCTGAAGTACATTTTTTGGCTCTACACCCAAATGAAACTAGAGGAACTGGGCGCAATTCTTTGTAGACATAGACTTTAATATTATTGGCAGCAAAAACTCTTGCAGCTATCTCTGTAAAATAAGAGGAATTATGTCGACAGTCATGGCCTATTAAAACTGAATGCTCTTTGGAATCTGTTTGCATGTTAATATAATTTGCAAGGCCTTGGGTTGCTGCCCCCACAGTATATTGGTTCATACGGTTTGTCCCAACTCCCATTATACCTCTAAGGCCACCGGTACCAAAAGCCATACGGGTATAAAAGGCATCAGTTGCTTGATCTGGGTGTTCGTTGACTAGTTTTTGAACCTCAGCTTTTGAATCGGCATCATAGTGCCCATTTAACCAGGAGTCTATGTTTTTTTGGGTAGTTTCATCAAACGGCATCTTGTATTATCCTCTTTAAAGTATTGACTGTGAAGTCATCAAAATTTAATATCAGTATTT
>CAYGMF010000014.1:9274-11890 GCA_964351075.1 uncultured bacterium | reverse complement strand
ATTATCCTCTTTAAAGTATTGACTGTGAAGTCATCAAAATTTAATATCAGTATTTACCATTTTTAAATTATAAAATACATGAAATTTATTCATGCAGCAGACGTTCATCTAGATAGTTTATCTACGGGCCTTAGAAAGTTTTATGGGAGAGATTCTGTTTCTATTTCAGAGGCTACACAGAAAGCGTTCATTGCGTTAGTTGATTTAGCTCTCTTTGAAAAAGTAGACTTTGTTCTTATTTCTGGAGATCTCTTTGATTCAAATTGGAAAGACTATAGCTTGGGCCTTTTTTTTATAGATGAGATTAAGCGACTCTCTTGTCCAGTTTACTATCTAAGAGGTAATCATGATTCTGAAAATCGTTTATTGAAAAAGTTACCCTACCCTGACCATTTATTTGAAATTTCATCAGAAAAGCCTCAAACCTATTTAATAGAAGAGTTAAAAGTGGCGATTCATGGACAAAGTTATTCTCATTACCATACAAGAGATGATTTATCAAAAGACTATCCAAACTCAATACCAGGTTATGTAAATATTGGCCTGCTTCATACGAGTGGAGATGTAAAGCTAGGAGAAAGCCCTTATGCACCATACAGGACAGAGACCCTGTTGAAGAAAGGATACGACTATTGGGCATTAGGCCACCTACATGATTTTCAAATCATCTCTGAATCTCCTCATATTGTTTATTCTGGTAATGTTCAAGGAAGACACATTAAAGAAACAGGGCTAAAAGGGTGCTGCCTGATATCATTAGATGAGGGAAGCTCTATAGAGCTTGATTTTTGCCCCTTGTCACAATTAGTTTGGGAAAAGATAGAGGTTGATTTATCAAGTGTAAAAAATGAAGAAGATTTGAAAAACAAGATCTTAGCTCATTTAAAGACTTCTTTTAAATCCTATTTTAGAACAGAGGTGCAAGTTATTGTTCGCTTGCAGTTTATTGGAATATCTTACTTAGAAAGGTCTCTTCAAAATGACCTTATTCACTATGAGCATCAAATTCATTGTTGGTTAGAAGAGTATTATGAGGGAGCTGTATATCTTGAGCGAGTAGAAAACAAGACAATGCCATATCGATCAATGGAGGCTTTAAAAGAAAACAACCCTATACTAGATCAGCTTTTAGGCTCTCTAGATGAACTTATTCAAAGTGGGGAAACTAAAGATTACTTTCAAAACCTTGTCAATTCTCTTAAGGAAAAAGCGCCCATTGAATACCAGAAAAGTTCCTTATTTTTAAATCTTGAAGACCCTACACGTACCTCTCCCTCTCTTTATTTAGACAGAATTAAGGGGTCTCTACATGAGATCTTTTTGGAGGAAGATAAGTGAGACTTATTAAATTTAACTTAAGAGCTTTTGGACAGTTTAAGGATTTTCCTCTTGAATTTGATCCTAATAAATCTCTTCACTTTATTTATGGTGAAAATGAATCTGGTAAGACTACCTTTACTAGGGCCTATCTGGCTTTACTTTTTGGTATAGAGAAACACACGGGAGATACTTATTTAACCTCTAAAGATCACCTTTTTCTGGAGGGCCTCTTTGAGGCAAAGTGTGGGAAATATCATCAAATCATTCGAGAACATAAGCTTTCCAAGAAACTTAATAGTGAGCTGAAAAGTCTATTTCCTCAACTTACAAAAACACAGTATGGGGAAAACTTTATTCTAAACGATCAAACACTTTTAAGTGGATCAAAGGATTTAATTGCTTATTTGAAGAATTTTGATTTAAATCTTTTCCACAACGCAACAGGGTTACATCAAGTTAAAGGTGCGATCAAAAAGTTTGAGGTTAAAGCTGAAAGCCTTTTTAAATCCAAGGGCACAAAACCTCTAATCAATCAAGACTATTTGGGCTTTACAAACCTCTATGAAAGCCAAAGAGGGATGATACTCACCTATCAAGATTATGAAAATATTAGAGTAGCCTTAGAATCTCTTGAAACTGAAAAAAAAGTTTATCTACAGAAAATGGAAACACTTTTTTCAAAGGATAAGATTCTAGATCTTCCCTCTAGTTTGTGTGCTACACTAAGAGATCTAGACCATGTAAAAGAAAAAATTAAACACCTTGATACTCAACTCTCTTTATTCGATCAATGCTCTACAGTAGACCCAAAGGATTGGAACCAAGTTAAAGGGGACCTTCAAAACTTTCTAAAGTCGTATTTAATTGAGACCTCTCATCTTGCTTCTTTAAAAGAAGAGGCTAAAAAATTTGAAAGTGAGATTCTAGATTTAAAAAGTAAATTAAAGAATACAGCCCTGGTTGAAGGTTTAGATCAACTAAAGGATATATTTTCCTCGCTACGAATACATATAGGGCTAGAGGAAGAAGAAAAACAAAAAAGTGAAGCAGCTAGTCGAACTGAACGAGAAATTGAACAGCGGCTCAATACATTAAATCTTTCATTTTCGTCACTTAGAGAGTGTTTAAAAATGATATTACCCTCTAGTTCTGATTTAGAAGGGCTCTCTGAATCTCATTACTTAATCTCTCACTTAGAGAAGGAATTGTTATTAAAAAGAGGGGAATTTAAAAAACAAAATCAAGAAATAGAGATAGGGTCTCTAAAACTAAGCAAGCGAGTAAGTTTTGATATTG
>CAYGMF010000014.1:0-9174 GCA_964351075.1 uncultured bacterium | reverse complement strand
TTAATAGCCAAAAGGGCCGAATGCTTGAGACGCTCTCTTTTTATAAGAATAAATGGGGATTAGATGAGCTCGCTTACTCTCAATTAAAAGATATCTGTGCTGAAGTTCCTATCCTGCAAAACACAATTAAAGCGTTTCTCATAAAATCCGAAGAATTGAAGAATATACGTTTAGAGATTTCCAGAGTAAAAGAGCTTTTAAAAGAGACTCTTCCTGCCGAATCCTGTAACAAAAGGAGTTTAAGAGAGCTCCTTGATGTTCTTCAGAAGAATATTGACAAATTGAATAGTATTGCTCAAGCACGCGAAAAGCTAGTTAATAAATTAGGTGAAAGTGAGCGTCACCTACAACTTACCCAGAAATCCTCATTGATGCGAATGAATTCTTTTAGTGAGCTTTCAAGCGAATGGGCACATTTTCTTACTCAAAACAACCTTTCTTTAAACTTAGATGAGCCCTCCATTAGATCATTTCTTCAAAAATTTGAAACTTTTATTCAACACTCTGTTCAAAAGGATCAATTACAACTTGAGGTCTTGCGTCAAAAAAACAAGGATGTAAAGCAGCTTTACAAACAGATGTATGATTGCAATTGGGAGGAGTGGAATCAAGAGAGATGGGCTAAAATCCTGGATCCGTCCTTTATCGAAAAGGGAAATTTTTCTGATCTAGAGGTCTTTCGTGAAGATCTTAAGGCTATACGCGAAAAGATTAATCAAGAATTATCTCGACTAAGAGATCAGATTTCAGAAGTTGATCAAAAGTTAGGTCGACTTCAGTTTCAAAAATCGTCGATGAACAAAAAGTCCTCTCAAAAAGGAATAGAACTTCTTTTACAAGACAATCTTTATTATTTAGAATCTCATATTGAAAGCTATCTTATAGCAAAGCTTTCAGAACATCTTTTGAAAACAATGGTGAGAACTTATCAAGATGAACATCAAGAGCCCCTTCTAGCAAGGGTAACTCAAAACTTTTCCGATTTAACTGCAGGTAGATATGAGAGAGTAAAATTGAACATTCTTGATCAAGAATCCTATTTAACCTGTACATCAAAAAAAGGAGAGGTCCCGGTTAACCAACTAAGTCAGGGGACTCGAGATCAACTTTATCTTTCTCTTAAGCTTGCTTTGATAGAACAAATGCTAGAGGGGCAGGAGCCTCTGCCTATTCTTTTAGATGATATCTTGGTGCAATTTGATGAGGCACGTGCTGTTAAAGCCTTAGAAGTATTGAAAAACTTATCTAAGAAGTCACAGATTATTTTTCTCACTCATCATCGTCATATCTTGGATTTAGCTGAAAAGGGAATTTCAAAGGAAGACTATCAGGTCCACTTTCTAAGGGATTCCGCGTTTACTAAATCTAAAGAGAAAGCTCTTCAGAAGAGCTAGAACTAGACTCATGATTCTTCAGAATATCTTGTATGTCGCTCTCTAAAAATAGACGAACTTGCTCTTCAGCTCGTCCTGTGAACTTTTTGATATCTAAAAGTTCGCTGATCTCATCTTTGGTTAAGGTACAAGAAGAGTCATTTAAAATACGTTCAATCAAGTTGTTTGGTGTCCCATTTTCCTTCATCTCCTTTCGGACATAATTTGAATGGACTCGAAGCTTTTCATGAAGCTCTTGTCGATTCCCCCCTTTTTTTACTAAAGCCATTAAGATATTTTCTGTAGCCAGAAAGGGGAGCTCTCTTTGAAGATTACGCTGAATCACACTTTCACTTACAGTAAGCTCTGAGCTTAAATGGAGAAGTAATTTTAAAATAGCATCTGCAGTTAAAAAACATTCAGGAAGGGCGAGGCGTTTATTTGCAGAGTCGTCTAGAGATCGCTCCAGCCATTGCTGAGAGGCTGTGTCTTCTGCATTATGTGAGAGATTTTTTAAGAAACGAGCCAGGGAGCAGATGCGTTCTGAATAAATAGGATTCTTTTTGTAGGGCATCGCAGAAGATCCAATTTGAGAAGACAAAGAAGACTCTTCACACTCACCCAAATGAGAAAGAAGTCTTAAATCAGATCCAAATTTCGAAGCAGATACAGCTATTTGAGTTAACACTTGGGTAATTTGAAGATCTATCTTTCTTGGATATGTTTGTCCTGAAATACGCAACAAATTTTTAAAATGGAAGGTTTTTGCTATTTTTAAATCACAGGACTCAACAGTTTTAGGATTGTTATGAAATAAGGCTAGCAGAGAAGCTTGAGTCCCTGTAGCTCCTTTTATTCCTAAAAAAGGCATTTCTTCAATTAGGCGATTAAGTGCTGCATAATCATAAGCAAAATTTTGTAGCCAAAGGCAAATTCTTTTACCTAAAGTTGTTGGTTGAGCTGGTTGAAAATGCGTATAGGCAAGACAAGGAAGACCCTCATACTTTCTGGCAATATGAGTAAAATTACGAATAACTTGAGTTAATTTTGATCGAATTTCTTCAAGTGCTTCTCTGTATTGAATGAGATCTCCATTATCTGTCACATAGCAAGAGGTTGCCCCTAAATGTATAATAGATTTAGCTTTAGGACAAAGATCTCCAAAGGCATGGATATGTGCCATTACGTCATGGCGAAACTCTTTTTCGTAGAAGGCAACTTTCTTATAATCTATGTGCTCTAAATTTTCTCGAAGCTCTTTAATTTGCTCTTCGGAAATTTTAAGGCCCAAAGTTTGCTGAGCTTCTGCTAAGGCAAGCCAGAGGCGTCTCCAAATTTGATATTTATTGTCTGCTGAAAAGATGCGAAGCATCTTCTGACTTGCATAGCGGCTGCTTAAGGCACTTTGATAGGATGCAGTGGACATTTTAATCGATTAGATCCAAAATTTCTCTTAAGAGAGTCTTGAGGGTATTTTTTTGTTTATCCGATAAATGCTTAAGATTTGATTTGATGCTTTGCCTCATCTTCTCAATAGCATTGATCATGCCAATGCCAATGCTATTCTTCCGTTTGTCTTTTTCAGAGAGGGGGAACGTGTCTCGAATGATTTGAATGAGTTCCTTTTTACTCTCTCCTTGATAATTTTCAACCAATGTCTGCTTATCTTCAAGAGCACCTTCACGACTTGCTAGGGTATAAATAGCTTGTTTAGGCATGACTTCAATCTGAGGCCTTAAAGTTTGAGGCATGGTGATATAAAAATCATAGTACTGCAGAAAGTTATAGGGGGTCTGCCTGTTGCCATAAGTATTAATGAGCCATGATGTGAAAGCGCCATCTTTATATTTTGTTAAGATCGTTTGCGCAGCTTTGATTCGTTCTCCATGCAAAATTAGAGCTTGGTTATTGATTGCTTTGACTTCGGAAGTCAGGGTGATTAAAGATTTCAAGTCTGTATCAATTTCAGCGCCTTCATTAGCAAACTTTTTCAGCAGTTGTGAGAGGAGGTCTTTTTCAGTAGCATTAAGATCTGTGAAGCCAAAGATACCTGAAAAGCTTGTAAGATGACCTTCCATTGATTGCGTTGCAAGAGTTGACATTTTAGAACTTTTTTCAGCTTTTTTTAATCTTTGAGATAAAAACTTGTTTACTTTATTCATCACCAATTTGTTCTCCTTGTATGGGGGCATGTAAAACTATTTTACATTCTTGATATTATTTCTTCTGTTAACTTTTTGTAATCACTTGCAGCTCGAGAGGATGGAGAAGTTTCGTATAGTGGTTTCCCATAGATAGCAGCTTCTGAAACACTAATATCTCTACGTATTTTTTGATTAAAGAGTTTATTAGGAAACGTTTCTTGGATGACTTCTAAAAAGGCCTGATTACTTTTCCCTCTTTTGTTCCAAAATGAGACAGCAACTCCTAAGACTTTCAAAGGGTGTCGACGGCTTGTATTTGAGATAAATTGAGAGAGTCTCTCAAGTCCTTTGATACTGTAAAATTCTGGCGTTGTACAAATGAGGGAGTAGTCTGCTGCTATAAGCGCTGATTCGGTGAGCCAGCAAAGGGAAGGGGGTGTATCTATAATAATATAGTCGTAATCTAAATTCTCGACGTGCTGCTTTAATTTTTCATGGGAGTAACGATCTGTTGCAAGTGGTCCAGAAACCTCTAACCTTTCTAGCCAAGTATCCGCCGGGACTAGATCCAAATTATCTTGAGAGGTGAGAAGTTTGATCTCTAGAAGCGTTTTTTTTCGCTGCAAGACCGTAGCTAAGCTATCTTGTTGATCTGGATCGAACCCCAACCCTGTAGTTAAATTAGCTTGAGCATCAAAATCTACTAATAAAACTTTTTTATCATGATACTTTGCAAGGGCTGATCCCAAGTGAAGTGCAATAGATGTTTTAGCTGTTCCGCCTTTAAAGCTACTGACTGCAATAATGGTTGGTTTTTTTGAGGTCATTTTTTTTTGTTTTCAAAAGGTGAAGTTAATTCTCTATGTTGTAATTCATACTTCACTTTTTTTACAAATTCTTCTACAGAAATTTCACCATGAACCACATTATCACGGGTTCGAAGGGCTATTGTCTTGTTTTCAACCTCTTTATCGCCAATTGTTAAAATGTAATTCACTTTCTCAAGTTGGGCGTTTCTTATTTTTTTACTCACTGATTCATGAGTTTCATCACTTTCACAGAGAAAACCCTCTAGGATGAATTTCTTTTTAAGAGTTTGAGCATATTCAGCATGTCGGTCGGCAATAACAATCAATCGGATCTGTCTTGGACTTAGCCAAAGAGGAAATTTGGCACCAAAATGTTCAATGAGAATTCCGAAGAAACGTTCCATAGATCCAAAAAGAGCTCTGTGAATCATCACAGGACGAACTCTTTCCGCATTTGCGTTGACATACTCAAGTTCAAACTTTTCAGGTAGAGCCATATCGAGCTGAATAGTTCCACACTGCCAGGTACGATCTAAAGCGTCTTGAATATGAAAGTCAATCTTAGGTCCATAAAAAGCTCCATCCCCTTCATTAATGCGATACTCTTCTCCTGATTCATCTAATGCATCTTGCAAGCCTTTAGTTGCGGTTTCCCAATCTTCATCAGTCCCAATAGTCGCTTTTTCAGGGCGAGTAGAAAGCTCCATTCTAAAACTTAAGTTAAAGAGAGAGTAAATTTCTTTAGCCATTTTTAAGACTTTTAAAATCTCCGCCTTAATATCTGCTGGCTGCATAAAGATATGTGCATCATCCTGGTGGAAGCCGCGGACTCTGAAGAGGCCGGAGATTGCTCCGGAGTGTTCATAGCGGTGCACAAGCCCCATTTCCGCTACCTTAAGAGGAAGTTCTCTATAACTATGCACTTGGCTTTTATAAAAAAGCATACACCCAGGGCAATTCATAGGCTTAATGGCAAAGTCTCTCTTTTCGACTTCACAGGTGTACATATTTTCTCGATAGTTCTCCCAGTGGCCTGAAGTTTCCCAAAGCTCTCGGGTCATCATTAAGGGAGTTTTGATTTCAACATAACTGTCTCTTGAATGAATTTCTCTCCAGTAGTCGATCAGCTGGTTCCAAATAATCATTCCATGAGGAAGAATAAAAGGGAGCCCCGGAGCTTCTTCTCTAAGCATAAAGAGATCTAGTTTAGGGCCAAGAACTCGGTGGTCACGTAACTTTGCTTGTTCGATTTGGTTGAGATAGTCTTTTAATAGCTTGCGATCAGGAAATGTAATTCCATAGAGCCTGGTGAGCATTTGATTTTGAGAGTCGCCTTTCCAATAAGCTCCTGATGTCTTAAGAACCTTTAATGCTTTAATCTTTCCTAGACCAGGAAGGTGTGGACCACGACAGAGGTCAACAAAATCACCTTGTTTGTAAGCAGAAATTTCAGATCCTTCTTCAAAGCTCTCGATAAGTTCACATTTAAACTTATTGTCTTTGAAAGTCTTTAGGGCTTCTTTTTTACTCTCAAATACGATTCTTTCAGGTTTATAGTTTTCTTTGATAATCTTGGACATTTCTTTTTCGATAGCCTCAAAGTCTGCATCAGAAATCTCTAAGTTATCAAAGTCGTAGTAAAACCCTTTTGCTATAGGTGGGCCTATAGTTAGTTTGGCTTCCGGGAAAAGTCTAAGGACAGCTTGGGCAAGTACGTGCGCAGAGGTATGCCAGTAAATTTCTTTGCCTTCAGGATCATCAAAAGACCAAAAATGCACCTCGTCACCCTCTTTTAGAGGATGGGATAAATCTCTATCTTCTCCATTAATCTGTGCACCAAGTGCTTCATTCGGGGCGTTTAAGTTGAGTTTTTGAGCGAGATCTAGAGCTGTTGAACCGGCATCGATTTCAACATCTGATTTATTTTTAATTTTAACATGCATAAGATTAACTAAAGAATTCATTTATGGGTCATTAGGATTAAGAGCAAAAACTAGAGTTTTTATTTTAGAGCTTCTATTTTAATGGATCAGCAAGCAAAAGAAAAGTTAAAAAGCTATTTTCACACTAGAATATGTCTAAGTTTGAGTCCTCTTTAAAAAAAACAATATCGAGAAGCTCTCATTCTATTGAGAGTCCCGAATTTAGCCTTTCCATAGAAAAGGCCATTGAGCCTAAAAATCTATTTTTAACAAAAGCCACTTCTATACCCTTATTTCAAGACCCAGCCATTTTTAGAGTAAGAGAGAGAAGCTTGTCAATTGCTTATGAGCTTGTAGAAAGTTCTTTTGAAAAGATAGACCCTCTTTTTTCTCTACTTGAGAAAGAGGGCTATTCTCTGGGCTATCAATGCTCTTTGGATAACGTTCACTTAAGTTTTATAAAGGAAAGGGTGCGTACTTTAATTGAAAAAAAATCCCTTCAAAAGCAAGTGATGCAATTAAAAAGACCTTTGATGAACACCAAGACAGAGAGGTTGATTCGGAGAAGTTTAAAATTGAAAGCACGAGACAAAATTAGAGATGTAGATATTCAAGCGCTTTGTTTGTCTGCTTTTCTCACTCCGCTTAGGCAAAGTGTGGGTTCTTGTTTTGCAACAGCTCCAGCCATTTTAGTTCAACAAGAGCAGCCTTCTCTTTTCTTTCAGGACTTAGAAGACCTTCTGAATATAGGACTTTTAAAAAGAACCTTTTCAGGCCAAGAGCTTTCTATCCCATTAAGTCCTACTTGGGGGCTCGGTTCTCTTGATCGTCCCTTTCTCTATCAAGTTGGGGAAAAAACCTGGGAATCAACCGAACTAGTCGAAATTTTTGACTTTTTAAATCTAGTAAACCCAGGATGGACAAGAGAAAAAAAAGATGAGGCTATTCAAAAGATACTACTAAAGAAATTGAAACTCGATGAGAATCAAGTCCTCACTCTAAATCAAATCTTGAAAAAACTAGTATTGTTTAAGCATGGGCTGCAAGAAGAGGATGTACATGAAGCGCCAATTGAAGCGCGGGTGTCAGCTCTTGCGCTTCATCCTCAAAACCCCTCTCACTTTAAACAAGAGGAATGTCAAAATGATCTGCTTGAGGTTCAACTCCACCTTGTACAACTAGAGGATCATCCGCTGCTTAAGTCCTGGGAGTATACTCTTGCTTCATTTGCTGAATCTAAGTCGAACTTTTATAAATGGAACTTATTTACGAGTCTTGGCTTGGATTCCAAAGAAGAGCACGGTATAGCCAAAGCCATTTATGAATACCTAGAAGAAACTCTGGAGAAGAATAGAGGCGAAATAGAACGCCTTGACCAAGAATATGAACAAGAATTTTTTAGAGTGAAGTATTTAGAAAGGAGGCTCCAAAATATAGAAAGCGATCAAATGGCTTCATGGGCAAGAGTGGAATATCAAAACCATGTCAATGAATTGAACCGTCATCTTAATGCTAGAAATGATCTAATTGATAAGACCAATCGCCTCTCAAAACTTTTGCCGAAGCTCGTAGAGAGTTTTGATAAGCTTTTTCCTCGGTATTTTCAAGAGCTTTATGATGCAACGATGCAAGACTATTCCCAAGGAATAGAGGAAGATGCCCCTGCAGGATTTAGATTGATCTATAAACATGGTAGACTAGATCCAGCTCTCTGGTCTTTTTTATCTACACAAGAAGAATTTATAGATGCACTAAAGGACTTCTTTGTCTTAACTGAAAATGAAATCATTTCAAAAGAAGAATTTAAAGACTTTGAAAAAGAAGTTTTAGAAATTATAACTCTTATTATAGGGCTTATTCAAACAGAAGAATTTATAGAAGGAGCTTTTGCTCGAATTTGTAAAAGGTATCAAGTTCCCCTCCCTAAAAAGAGTGAATTTGGAAAGCTTCCTTGTAAACCCTGGTCTTATATTTCTGGAGGAACCTTGATAGGACTCTTGGGGAACTATTTCAAACGAGACACGAACTTTCAGGAGGAGCAGAAAAAAATAGCTACAGAGACAGAACTCTTTGCCTTTTTAATTGAAACCCTCAGAAATTTTCCTGAGAAAGAGATCGAACGTTACCAAAATAACCCTAATCGATCTTTACTTATGTATTCTCCTACCCATTCTTTTCTATTTAAACCAGGATGGATGCCTCTTAAAGGACTTTGGGATAAAGAAGTATATCCCTTTAGCTGGATTCGAGATGAGTTTACACTTCCGTCTGCTAACATTATAAAGGCCATTGAAGTTGCCCCTTCTCATGCGCGTTACTTTCTAGAGACCTATACTGCAAAAAATCCATACCTACTCCTTTGGCTCAAAGAAAATGTTCTTTGGCCTAATTATTCAATTTCTTTATCCAACTTTAGGGACCTAGTTGTTCAAAGTCTCTATAAAATCCCTCCAAGTATCGCTTACCCACCTTTAAGTGAAGAGCTTATTGAAAGCTGGATTTACGAGTTTTTCCCACTTATAGATACTGACAATCTCTCTCATGGTATCAAGCTTGTTTTAGCTGAACTTCCTGTAAAGAATGAAGATCTATCTAATCTACACAAAATAAGTCAGGTTCTTCTTAATAAGAGAAGCTATTCGCCTTTTTTGAGCTCTCTTCAGCTCTTTCATCTTTTAAAGACTATTATAATGATACACTTTGAAAAAGTGCACACTCGTGAGAACTGGCCTCTTTTAGTTTTAGACGCTTTAAGAAGGTTGAGATTTGCAATGCCCAAACCTATTGTCTTTGCAGATACGAACTGGCCCTATTTTTATTTTGCATTTATGCTCAATCCGTCTAATTCTAAATTGGAACTTTGGCGAGTTGATCCAATAGGTCGAACAGGATTTCCAATGACTTCTTGGAAAAAATGGTTCCAAGA
>CAYGMF010000013.1:22449-33896 GCA_964351075.1 uncultured bacterium | reverse complement strand
GGGGTCTAGCTGGCTGCTTTTGGCTTTAAATAAACAATCTTCTTCTCTTCTAAAGCGCCAGGATAAGATAAAATTTTACCCATTGACTCAGTGGGAAAAAGAAGCCCTACAAAGACTCTAGTAAGATTCAAAGCTGCATGCCCCATGTGTCTTACACAATGGCCAGCGCCATACAGGTGGCTCTTTGCGGCTTCTTTTTGTAGAGTTACAAGGCAAAGAGCTGCAATTGTAGTTTCTCCAACTATTCCAGCTGCAGCTACTAGCCCTTGTCCAAAAGCAAAGGGAATTCTACCGGTGAAATCAAAAGTAATCCCGTTAAGGAAGCTAGATTCAATTTGAGTTAATTTCGAATCAACTCTTGCGTAAAAGCGGTCCAAAGACATCCATATGCCTTCTTTTTTTACGGTTTCGACTTTATAGTCTACCCCTTCTTGCAAAGCAGGTAGTGTATTGAGGTTACTAGCAGCTGCTATAGTCATAACTAAATTCCTTTATTTGTTGTCAAAATTAGAACTAGTGTAACAAATAGCTCATTAAGGTTTAATGAAAAATATAGAGTATTTTTTTGTTACAGCTAACAGTGGAGTTTAAGGCAAAAAGCGTGCGTTTTTCTTGAGCTCTGGCCGCTTTAGAGAACAGGCCTTGCAAATTCTATTTCTTCTTTTTGCAATAAGATTGTACGACCAATCAGTCATCCAGGAAGGAAGAAAGTGTTTTAAACCAAGAATCTTCCATAAGCCTCCTAGCTCCCATAAGACTCTATAGACCGCTTTATTTTTATAAAAAACTCGCTGCTTTTGCGTCTGATAATTTTCAATAAGGATCACGCTTTCAGTGTCTTCACAATGAATAGTGTTACATAGAGAACCTGCTGTTTTGCCCTTAAGGGGGGCAAAGAGAAACTTTCTTTTATGGTCACGCTTGAGTACAAATTGAATGGCTTTATTACAAAAAGGGCATGGTGCATCATAAAGGATAAGGTGTGACATTTTACGATTTTACCTTCGGTCTTTCTTTTTGAATGAGGTCAAATTGTTTAGCAAGTTCTATAGCATCTTGATCAGAAAGCGTTCCTGATTGTATTTTTACTTTTATACTTTCTCTTTTTTTCATCCAAGAGCGATCTAAGAGTCTTTGGATAGCTTCAACAAAAAGGGCTTCAAATTTCTCTGTATTAATTCTTCTTTCTAAAAGACTGGTTAAAAGCTTTTGAGTTTTCTCATCAGGCAAATGGATTAAAAGAGAGATCGTATCTATGGGACCTTCTTTTGAAATGGCCTCTATTAAAGTGCGGTAGATTTTATGACAGCAAGGGTCTTGGAAATCTTCTAGGGATAAATTTTGCTCAGCTATCTTTAGCGATTTTTTGGATTCTAAGTCACTTTGCAAAAGCCAAACCAAGAGATCAGCTTCTAAATATTGATCTGGTGTAAAAGCATTTGAGGCTTTAGATCTTTTTTGCTGAGAATAGATGTGGGGCACGTGAAAGCCATCTATTCCAAGAGTAGACTCTGGTATACTCGTTAGCTGGGCTAGTCTTTTTAAACTCTCATGAACAAGGACTGGGTGCTCCCATTTTTTAATTTCTTCAGCAATCTTTTCTACAATACGCGATTTATTGGCAGGATCATTGAGATCGGTTCGTTTAGAAGAAATCTCAAGTAAAAAGGATAAATAATCTTTTTTGGTTTTTAGAAGTTCTCTAAATCCCTCCACTCCCCTTTCTCTTAAAATGCTGTCTGGATCTTCATTTTCAGGCATGAGAATCACGAAGGTGGAGATCCCTTTTTTCTGAAGCAGGTTCCCTGTTTTAATAGCCGCATTAAGTCCAGCTTGGTCTGAGTCAAATGCAAGGTATGCAGATTCAATACCGAGTTGCGTTAACTTATCAACATGGGACTCTGTCAAAGCAGTCCCTAAAGGAGCGACTGTTGCATTGAGTCCAGATGCTATTAGTTTTAAAGCATCTATTTGTCCTTCTACTAAAAGGGCTTTTTTTCCTTTAGCAAGACGCATGCGGCTATAATTTAAACCAAAGAGAACATGAGACTTTTTAAAGAGATAGGTCTCTTTTGAGTTGATGTACTTGCCTCCTCGAGTCCCCTCTTTATAGAGCCTTGCTGAAAAAGCTATGACAGATCCCCTAGCATCTCGAATAGGAAACATTATGCGATCAAAGAAAAAGCTAGAACCACCTTCATGTAAAAGACCAACTTCTTTAAGTTCTTTGGAACTTATTTTCTGATCATGCATCTCTTTAAGAAATAAAGATCCATTTTTAGGAGCTAGTCCTATTTCAAATGTTTTTAAAAAGTTGAGATCAAGTGCTCTTTTTTGCAGATAATCTAAAGCCTCTTTTCCCTCTTCACTTTCAATAAGATACTTATGAAAGTAACGATTAGCTGTTGCAAGAACATCTAAGAGTCTTGATTTATCGTAACCAAGCTCTTTAGAGGAATCATATTCAAGAGAGACTTGATAGCGCTCTGCTAAACATTCTACAGCTTCGGTAAAGCTCAATTGCTGGTGCTGCATAAGAAAAGCGATGGCGTCTCCATGAGCTTGACACCCAAAGCAGTGATAATGACTCGATCCAGCTTGAACAATAAAGGAGGGGCTATTTTCGTTATGAAAAGGGCATAGGCCTCGGTGATATGCGCCCGTTTTTTTTAACTCCACATAGCTTGATAAGAGGTCAACTAAGTCGACTTTTTGTTTGAGATTTTCTAGACATGCTTGAGTTAAGATAGCCACATTAAGACACCTTGCTGCCAGGAGGAAGATTAGTTAGTGATGGGATTTCTAGAAGCTCTTCATGCGATCCAGCAAGGATCATTCCATGGCTCTCTATTCCCATTATTTTAGCAGGTTTTAAGTTTGCAACTAAGATAACTTTTTTTCCAATTAATGCCTCTGGCTCATAGTGCTTTTTAATCCCAGAGACCACGGTGCGCTTCTCATCTCCCATATTTACTAGGATTTTTAAAAGCTTATTACTCTTAGGTACAGGCTCCGCCTCAATCACCTCTGCAACTCTCAAATCGACGTCCATAAAGGTTTCAAAATCAATCATCTTTTTCTTAGGCTCCTTAGGCTTGCTTTTATGCAAACAGGCAAGTTCTTCTTGTATCAGTTCATCTTCTATTTTTTGAAATAAAATCTCAGGTTTAGGTAATTTTTGTCCGCAAGGTATTTCCTGTTGTAGTCGCTTTTCAAAATGTTGATCACAAATCTCATCTTTAAAGCCAAGTAGCTTCCAGATTTTTTCTGAGCTAGAAGGAATAATTGGATAGGCGCAAATTGCTAAAGTTTTAAGGCCCTCTAAACAATGTGCTAAAATAGCTTTAGTACGCTCTAGATCTTCTTTGATTACTTTCCAAGGCTGCATTTCATCGAAATAGATATTGCCTAAAGAAGCAAGTTCCATAATTTGTTGAGAGGCGCGCCTTAAGTGGTAGTTTTTAAAACTATTTTGAATAGATTCTGCTAAAGAATTCAGATCTTTTAAATACTGTGTATCTTTAGGATCAGAAGAGACAATCTTAGGAACAAGCCCTTCAGCTTTTTGATTTAAAAATACTAAAACTCTATTTACAAAGTTGCCAAGTTTTCCAACAAGATCGGCATTATTTTTGTTCTGAAAGTCTTTCCATGAAAACTCAGAATCTCCATTTTCAGGGGCATTTGCTGCAAGGGTATAGCGAATCGAATCCGTCTTATATCTTTTAAAGAAGCGCTCTAGATCAATGGTCCAACCCTCTGACTTGCTGAATTTTTTCCCCTCATAATGAAAAAAGGCATTTGCTGGAAGCTCATCCACAAGCTTATAAGGAGTATTTTGTCCCATCTCCATAGCGGGAAAGAAGACCGCATGAAAAGGGATGTTATCTTTTCCAATAAACTGAACATAGTGAGTGTTCGAATCTAACCAAAAAGATTCCCAAGCCTTTGGTTTTTTCTGCGAAACCGCCCAGTCTTTAGCAGCTGAGATATAACCAATAGGAGCATCAAACCAAACATAAAAAACTTTTTCGGGTTCTCCGGGAACTGGTATCCCCCAACTTAAATCCCGTGTAATAGAGCGTGGTCTTGCATCTTCAATATATTGAAGAGCCATGTTGAGCACTTGAGGTTTCCAATTTTTTTTCCCAATCCATTTTTTAAGAGGCTCTTTAAGTTTATCCAAAAGGAAGAAAGCGTGCTCTGTCTCTTTTAAAACTAAAGGAGCCCCTGTTAACTTTGATGTAGGCTTAATAAGATCAGAAGTTTCAAAAGATGCTCCACATTTTGGACATTCGTCTCCTCTTGCTTGCTCATAGTGACACTTAGGGCAAGTCCCCTGAACATATCGATCTGCTAAAAACTTTTGATCCGCCTCTGAATAAAGCTGGGAAGTAACTTGCTTTTCAATGTAACCGTTTTTCAAGAGATCTTGGTAAAAATCAAGCACTACTTTATCGTGCCCTTCCCAAGTCGTCCTAGAATAATGATCAAATGAAAAGTTAAAGCGCTTAAAAATCTTGATGGCTTGAGCATGAAAATCTTCAACATGCGCCTTAGGTGTTCTATTAGCCTTTTCAGCGCTTAAAGTAATAGCTGCCCCATATTCATCCGAACCCGATAAAAAAAGCACCTCATGACCTTGAAAGCGCATAAAGCGAGCATAGCATTCAGCTGGTAAATATGCGCCAGCTATATGACCAAAATGGAGTGGACCATTGGCATATAAAAGAGCAGAGGTGATTAAGACTTTTTGTTTCATATCGCCTGTTGAAGAGGATCTGGAATTTCTTTATCATCAGAGAGTGATTCTCTTTTCTCAAATTCTACTAGATTGTCATTTTTCTCTGCATCTTCTCTTTCTTTAAGAACTTTTTTCAAAATAATTGTAGCTGAGTTCTTATCTCCCACTTCAGTTAACTCATGTCCTGATTGAACTAGATGCTTGGCAACATCAATTGCATGGTTAACTAGATCAAATGGATTGTCAAAGAGTTTCGTTAAATCTTCATTTGTTAATTTTTTCTTCTTTTGCATTTTTCCTCCCGGAAATTTAGGGTCTAACTTTAAATTTTTCTGCAATAAAGATGCTTTTCAAGGCTATATAAGCCTCTTTAAGATCTGAATTTACGATGTTATAATCATAGTGGACAGCTTGTTTGAGTTCTCGACTTGCCCACTCTAGCCTAGTTTTGAGTTCTGATGCACTTTCAGTCTTTCTATTTACAAGTCGTTTTTCAAGTTCTTTAAGGTTCGGAGGGCTCACAAAAATGTAAACACCTTTTAAAAGCTTTTTAATGGCAATCGCTCCTTGTGTATCAATAACGAGTACTGCATCACACCCTTTATTCAAAAGTTTCTCCACACTCTCTTTACAGGTGCCGTAAAAATGACCGAAGACTTCAGCATACTCTAAAAAATCATTCTTTTTAATTTTGCGCTCAAACTCTTGAAAACTTATAAAATGATAATCCTTCCCTTCAACTTCACCTTTTCTTGGTGCTCTTGTCGTATAGGAGATATTTCTTACAATGTGCGGCTCTTCACTTGTGAGTTTCTCTACAAGTGTAGTCTTCCCAGTTCCTGCAGGCGCACTCAATATAAAAGCGATTCCTTTTTTCATCTCTACTCGACGTTATGGATTTGTTCTCTTATTTTTTCGCATTCACTCTTTGCTTTTAAAACATGCTGCGAGATCTCATGATCAGTGCACTTGGCGCCTATTGTATTCCATTCCCGATTAAGTTCTTGGAATATAAAATCGAGCATTTTCCCATGCCCTTTCTTAGGGTCCTCTAAAACTTCATTAAATTGTTCTAGATGAGATTCTATTCGAATAAGTTCTTCTGTAATATCAGATCTGTCAACTAAAAGAGCGACTTCTCTTAAAAAGCGGTCATCTAATTCGAGTTTGTTGTCTAATAACTTAACGAGTCTCTCTTGCAGTCTCTCCTGCTCTTTTTCAGGATTTTTCTCATGAATCTTTTCCACTTTTTTGAGAAGTTCAAGGAGCACCCCTCGTCTTTTGTTAAGCTCTATCTTTAAAAAGCTCCCCTCTTTCTCTCGCATTTTACAAAGGCTATCTAAAGCAACATCTAGTAATTTTACGAGATTCTCTTGCATCTCTTTGGAAAAGTTTTGAGGAAGCTCTGTTGAAAAGAGGCCTGACTCACGCGTTAAGAGTTTAAGAAGCCCTGCTTCGTGATTTTGGATTCCAAGGTGATTTGAAATCGTCTCCCATCCTTTTTGAATCTCTTTAGCTAAAGAAACATTAGGAACCAATTTGATTCCTACCCCTTTTTCGTTTGGTGAAAAAGAGAGATACACTTGAAGCTTACCTCTTGAGAGTCTTTTTTGAATTTGTTTCTTTATTAAAGAATCAAATTCTAAAAATTCTCTGGGCAGTATCGTATGTATTTCTAAATGCTTTCGATTTAAAGACTGTATTTCAAGAGTTAATAATCCTGAATCAACAGGAACACTCGAGCGGCTAAAAGCCGTCATACTATTAATCATTTCTTACTTATGTACACATTTTTTTAGAAAAAATTTTAACATATTTAAGCTTTGGCATCAAGAGAAGGTTATTTATCCGGGCCTTTAAATCCAATAAAGTGATTACAGATAGCAGACGCAGCAGTGACGATAGCTGCTGCTAGAAGAGCACTTCCAATGGTATTTGCAGTAATTCCGAGCCACTTGACTCCTCCAAAATAAAGAATCAAAAATAAAATTACATTTAGAATGAGAGCCCAAATAACGATAATAGACCACGTGCACTTCCACTGCTTGGCAAGAAGCACACTTCTAATGCTAGCGTTTAAGGCTCCGACCATAAGGGCCCAGAAAAAGCTGTACCAATGATCTTCGATTATGATCCCTCTACTTGCTCGCATTGCAAAGAGGGTTAGAACAAATAGGATCCCAAATCTAGCAGCATAAGTCACTGATCACTCTCCAATCAGGTTAAAAAAACTTTTGTAACGATTTAAATTTTAAACTACAAGTACTATTCCTTGCTTTAAACAAATCTTTTCTTTACACTCCCGCCTTAAGAATTTAAATAAAGACTTAAAATGACAGAATTAAACCCCTTATTTTTTTCTGATCCCTTTATCCGGCCCTCGTCGCCTTTTATTCCTCCCTCAATCAACCCAGCTCCTATAAAGCCCCCTGAGTTAGAGCCCATCAACCCAGAAAAGCCTCTGATAGAGCAGCCCGATGGCACTCCTCAAATGGCACAAAATCTTTTAGAGCTTGATAACCCATCGGTCATTGTTTACCGCAACAGCACTCCGACTTCTGTCTGCAGTGGACCTAACATTAAGATCCCAATTTTAAATTTAGAGATTAAAAACGGCACCAACGAAAGTGATTTTTCTGTGAACTGCATCTCCACTTATCCAACTCACGCACCATTTGCTCCGATAGCGGATCGTTTCGAAGTCCGTTTTTTCAAAGACTCTTTTATTTTAACTTTAACAGATGGTTGCGGTTTGCATCCTTCTAGTCGATTAGCACCAAAAGCTGCTATTGAGGGTTTTTGGGATTATTTATCCCCTAAACTGAAAGAAGATCCTGAGAGATTTGATATTCATAAAATTGGAAACTATTTTAAAAGTGCACTTAAAGCAGCTCACTTTAACATCTATTGGGATGCTTTCTCTAGAAGCCAAGAAGGCTTTTCTTCTTTGAAAGATAATGTCTGCGCCGTTTTAAATAATCTCGATGAAGAGAGTGATTCAGACGGCCTCTCTTCTGTCCTTAAGCAGAAAAAAGAAAATCTTCTTCAAGAAGTTGAGCTGATTAAAAAAGCATTGGCTGGCGACTTAGAGATAAGAAAAGAGTTAGTTAACAAAAATTTATCGACAAAATTTTATGAAGACTATGCAGGAGCTACCACTTTTATGTGTTCCGCTCTTTTAAAAAGCTCAGGTGCAGAGGACTTCCCTTACTACCTTCTTACTTTAAATTTAGGGGATGGTCAGTGTTTTGTTATGCGAAATGGCACACTTATGGAGATGACCCAAGATACCCGAAGGGATTTGTCAAATGTTCGTGATCCTGGGGGTAAAATAGGGTTATGTACACCACATCCTTTAAAAATGGATCCTCGTAACCTTCAGTTTTCGTTGACTCCTTGTCAATCAGATGATCTTCTTCTTTTCATGACCGATGGTGTTTTAGACAACATCAACCCTGAGCGTCTTGGCCTCTCTCCAAAAGGGATAAATACCCCTTATTGGGTGCAGGAGAAGATCAAGGAAGCAGCGCAAATGTCTACAGAAGAATTGGGAGACCTTTTAGCTCTTTTAAACTTTAATCAAATGTCTTGGAAAGAAGTTCCTTTACAAGAGGCTAACGAAGCTAAAAAGCTTTTCGTAAATCGCTTCTTAGAGTTGCTCGCTCAGAAGGGAGAGACTCCACAAGAGTCTAACCAAAATATTATCGACTTTTGCACTCTTATTACTCAGGGCCACAGAAATAAAAGTTCTTCTTTTTACGAAGAGCCTTTAGGAAAGCCTGACCATACCACATGTCTCACCTATAAAGTTCCTTAAATTCATTTAAATTACCTAGCCTTTATTAAGTCCTTTTTGAGGTTAGCAGAGCCGCAAGGTAAAAAAATAGAGAGAGATTAGGAAATATTACTGTAACCTCTTCTCAGAAGGTTTTCTTGTCTTAAGAAGCTCAAATAAAAACTTAACAACCTATCATAAAGCTCCAGCTTTTTCAGGAACTTCGCTATTAAAAGCGCACTTCTTTATTGTTTCTTAACAAAAAATCCCTATTCTTTATCTTTTATATCAAACTTAAGGAATTTTCATGACGTTTCAACCGCTAGCCAGCAAAACCCTCCCTAGTACTGTGACTCAACACCTTGCACATACTAAAGAGCTCTTAAATGACATTCTCAATAAAGAGGCTCCTGCAACGCTGCCTTCGCAAGCTCGTTACTACCAAACTCCAAGTTACTACAATTCTCCCTATAGAGACCTATGGTTAATGAATGCATTGTCCCCAAGAACAGTTAACAACTTCTCTCTTGCTGGAGCTAGACCATCGGCATCAGAAAAAAAGGATAGAGAAAACCAAAATGCAGTCTTACTTGGAATTGCTCTTGCCGCACTGACAACGGCTTTAACCTATACCTTTGCAAAAGAGGTTGGAACTCATAACAACGCAGTTGCTGATTTAGACCGTTTAAGTTTGGAGAGAAAAATTATTTTCAAAGAGCTTGATAGAGGGAATTACAGCCAAAGTATGCGAAATGACATAGAAGATATTTTAGACTTAGAAGAAGAGATTTTAGAGACCTATAAGGCTTCATCAGACGGCTATCTCCAAGTGAAAGGAGCAACTCTTTCAGGGTCTGCACTAGCGCTATATGGTGTTGTTGCGGCATCTAGCGCCTGCATTACAGGTGGAGCTGCTCTGGCTTTTGCAGGCGTTTTAGGCTGGGTTTATAAAAGCGGTGTGGACAGCACTGATAAAGCAGTCGACAACAAGGCTCGCGCGCTCCTAATGGAGATGAACAGCTTAAAATCCTCTTATAGATAATGAATTCTAATAATGATTACCCCCTATTCTATTAATCGAAAAATGCGTATACTTTCTCTATATTTTTTAAAAGATGGTGATTAAATGACGGTTTCAGCCTCCTCTGTAGTTTCAAAAAATACTTTAACTCCTTTTCTTGACCACTTAAACAAGGCTCAAAAAGAGGCTTATCAGGCAATAGAGAGAGTCTCCTCCCCTTTTGAGCTCTTAGAGTACTATGCACCTAAGAAGCCCAAAGAAGATGGCGTTGAAGCCACTCCTCTTTTTTCAAAAATTTATGACTACTTTATAGGGGCGCACCTAAGAATTAATTCTGACCTTAAAGATCGTCAAAATAAGTTAGTTGCTGAAAATCTTAACCTCGCAGACATATGTGAAGGCCTTCCAATGAATTCTGCTACGAGAGAGGACTTCTGCGATCAGCTTGATCAGATTAACTTAAATAGAGTAGAGGCGCTCTCTCACTTATCTGAATTAAATTCGTTAGTCTGCATCTCTAAAATAGCTCTAGCAGGTCTCTCTTCAGCCCTCTCTTTGAGCTTTATAGCGCGCGTGATTCAAGATGCTTCCCAAAACTGCTCTGCAGTATCCGTTTTAGAAAGGGAGAATATAGCGCTTTTGAAGCAATGTCCCTCTATTACTAATCCGTCTTACTTCACCTCAACAGCCTTGGAGTATTTAACTCCTCTCTTTGCAGCTTATATGCTAGTTGATCAGTTAAGTGAAGGTGGCTTTTTAAGTGCTGTTTTTGACAACCCAGTCTCACAGCGTATGGCAGCTTACAACCGTCTTTCACTGGGCATTTTAACTCGAGTGTCTTCCATTAAAGATCGTATTTTAGGGCTCATTAAGACAAACTAAACCGGTTTAGGCTTCTCCCTATTAAAATAAATAATTCACATAATGCCTCATAGAAAGGAAATAGCACACTTTTAAAATAATTTATTAACAAAGCCTTCTAAGAAAGGGCTCGGCGGAGCCTTCTTTCACTCATTAATATCTTGACAAAACTTAATTTTTATTATATAATTTAGCTAGTCGAGCGTCTGGTTTAACCCTTAATCTGGATATCTAGACATATTAAAAAAAATTAATACCATTCTCGGAGAAGATAACATGGCAACAGCACCAACAATAACTCACCTAGCACCAGAACCTCACACAACTTGGAGAAGTACCATTAGAAGCGCAGCTATAGCAGGTGCAGCTGGAATTACAGGCCTTGTCCTTTCTCAATTAGCAACGAATTATGCACTTGAAACTAGAGAGCAGCGTGTCTTTGTTACTACAACAATTGCAGGAGCGACTCATGTAATTATTCAACAAGCCGCTAGAATTGCACAATTAACAGCGCTACTTGCTACTCGCACTGCTCCTCCAGAGCGGAGAGATCCCCCTCCTTCAAGAGGTACCTTCGAATTAAGAAGAGAAGCAGGCCTTATGGGGGAAGTAGAAGCGCTTCGCCAAAGAAATAGAGGGCTCACTGATGAAGTAGGAGCATTGAAAAGACGAGGAAATCCAGATCATGAGCTAAGAGCCGTTGAATTAAGATCTGCTCAAAATGAGATCGCACGTTTAACTGCTCAAGTAAAAAACCTACCACGTATAGAAACTAGACTTCTAGAACTAGAAAGAGAGACTGGTGAAAAAAATGCAACTATTCAAAGTTTAAATGTAGCGGTTGATACCACGAAAAGAACACTTCACCAAGCTCAACAGAAATTACTAAGACTCCAGAGAGAACTTTCCGCTCAAAGTGCTTCAGAAGGTGCTGCAGCATCTACAAGAGAAGAGCCTAAAAGAGAAGTCGACGTTAGATTTGATACTGAAAAAGGAAAGGCCCTATCTTCTGCACAATACACAGAAGAGCTAGCAAGAAGAAATAA
>CAYGMF010000013.1:0-22349 GCA_964351075.1 uncultured bacterium | reverse complement strand
GAGCTTGACAAGATGCAAACTGGTGTAGATGGAGCTCAAGATAAAACTGCAGCTGAAGCTCAAAGAACCAAAAGATTAAGGGATAAGCTAGCTGCTAAAGTAGCCGCCTTCGAAGGCTTAGAAGCAGAAAGAGATCAATTAGCAGACAAACTAACAACTGCTATAGCCCAGATTAAAACCTCAACAGCAAAGATAGTAGAGCTGACAGCTGCTAACGAGGCGCTAGAAGCCGATCGAAGCCAATACGAGGAAGATATGGCTGAAGCTGCTAAATCTCCTGCTAAAGGAGAATAAGCTATTAACTCATCGATTTGATTGGCTCAAAGGTGAGCCTATGTATTGGACAAGGCCCTAGATCTTCTAGGGCTTTTCTATGTTGCGCTGTTCCATATCCTTTGTGCTTTCCAAACCCATACTCTGGCCACTTATCATGGTACTCTTTCATGAGATGGTCTCTAGTCACTTTAGCTATAATAGAAGCGGCTGCTATTAAATAGGACCTTGAGTCCCCTTTAATAAGCTGCATGGAAGGCACTGGCAGCGCAAGCCTTACTCCATCAATTAACACGTAGTCCGTTTTCACTTTTAGATTATGGTAAGCATCTCTCATTGCTTTGAAAGTAGCTTGGAGGATATTGATTTCATCGATTACATCGTGGTTTACGATACCAACACCGAATTCAATTTGGGGATGATTTGTGAGTTCTTTAAAGAGAAGCTCTCTTTGCTTTTCAGTAAGTTTTTTACTGTCTTGAATACCTTCTATCCAGATCCCTTTTGGGATATAGATGCAGGCAGCTACTACAGGTCCAGCTAGTGGACCTCTGCCTGCTTCGTCGATTCCGGTAAGGGTCTTGTATCCCATGTCCCACAGCTTCTGCTCTTCTATGAGCATTGTTTTGGGAGCGAGTGACCCTTTTATCATTTCATGCGGGCTTTAACTTTAGCAGCTTTACCAGCTGTTCCTCTTAAGTAATAAAGCTTAGCTCTTCTTACTTTTCCACGGCGCATAAGTTCAATTTTAGAAATTCTTGGGCTATGTAAAACAAAAACCCTTTCCATTCCTTCACCATAAGCTACACGGTGTAGAGAAAAAGTTTCAGAAATCCCTGTCCCTTTACGTGCAATTACAGTTCCAGAAAAAGCTTGTATTCTCTCTTTAGCCCCTTCAATAATACGGGTGTGCACTTTAAGTGTATCGCCGATATTAAATTCTGGGATGTCTTGTTTTAGAGCTTCTTTCTCTAACTCTTGAATAATTGGACTTTTGCTCATTTTATTTCTCCTATCTCTTAATTAAATCTGGTCTTTTCTTTAAAGTTTGCTCGTATGCCATTTTCTTTCTCCACTCCTCTATCTTCTCGTGGTGTCCAGAGAGCAAAACTTCAGGCACTTCCATGCCTTCAAATTCTTGGGGCCTTGTGTAGTGAGGACAGTCTAAAAGTCCGGATTCAAACGAATCCTGGTAAACTGAGTCCTCATGTCCTAAGACTCCTGGTATAAATCTTGAAAGAGCATCTATCAAAACCAAAGCGGGTAAACAACCATTTGTGAGGACATAGTCCCCGATGCTAATTTCTTCATCCACATCTGATAAAAGCGCTCTTTCATCAATGCCTTCATAATGTCCACAAAGTAAAACAAGATGCTCTTCTTTCGAGAGCTCCTGCGCTAGTTTAGGCGTTAACTTCTTTCCCTGAGGAGAGAGGTAAATCGTCTTGGACTTTGGGCTCTTATGAGCTCTAATGGCTTTAACAACAGGGTCTGCCATTAAAACCATTCCAGGGCCGCCTCCGTAGGGGCGGTCATCTGCTTGCTTATATCGATCACTACAATAGCTTCTGATATCAACAAGGTTAAGCTTAAGAAGTCCTTTTTCTATTGCTCTTTTAAGTATACTTGTGTCCATTGGACCTTTGAAATACTCAGGAAATAAACTTAGGACATCAAGCTTCATGGCTCTATTTAAGCTTCTTCTTTTTTAACTGCTTTTTTCTTTGGAGCTGCAGCTTTTTTAGCAGGCGCTTTTTTAGCGGCTACTTTTTTAACAGGAGCTTCTACAGCTTCGGCTTTCTTAACAGGAGCTGCCGCTTTTTTAACCGATTTCTTTTTAGGCTTTTTCTTAAGCTTTTTCTCTAAATATTTTTTTAGAACATCAGGTTGAAATTGCTTTGCAATGGATTGAGCCTTATCAGTAAGTTGAGCTCCAACGCCTAACCAGTGATCAAGCCGCTCGCCGTCTAGCTGAGCTTTTTCTTTTTCGTTAAAAGGGTTGTACCATCCGAGCATTTCTAAGTACTTTCCATCTCTTGGTAAGCGGCTATCAGCTACTACGATACGGTAAAAAGCGCGGTCCTTTTTCCCTTGCTTTCTTAATCTAATTTTTACTGCCATGAAGTCCTCCCATGAGCTTTTCTAATTGTTTACCTTTTGGCATTGATTTCATCATTTGTTTACATTTCTTAAAATTCTTAATGAGTCTATTGACATCATCGATTGAAGATCCACTCCCCTTCGCCAGTCTACGGCGTCTTGGCATAATGATTTCAACTTGTTCTTGTCTCTCTTTTAACGTCATAGAGAGGATAATGGATTCATTCTTCATAAAGTCTTCATCTGATATAGGAAGATCTTGGAGCATGCCTCCTCCAGGAAGCATTTTTAAAAGTCCTTTCAAAGATCCCATCTTTTTGATCATTGAAAATTGCTTGAGAAAATCTTCATAAGTAAAAGATGCTTTTCTAATTTTCTTCTCTAAGTCTTGAGCATCCTTCTCAGAGATATGCTCTTGAGCTTTTCTTACCAAGTTAATGGTGTCTCCCATTCCCAAGATACGGTCCGCCATGGATTTAGGATGGAAGAGTTGAATGTCTTCAATTTTCTCACCAATGCCTTCAAACTTAAGAGGCTTTTGGGTGACTTCAACGATCGATAGGGCTGCTCCACCACGGGTATTTCCATCTAACATGGTTAAGACTGTTCCATCGAATGCCACTTCGTCATGAAACTGTTTTGCAACATTTACAGCATCTTGTCCAAGCATCGCATTTGCAACAAAGAGTATTTCGGTAGGCTCTACAACTTCTTTAATCGTTTTTAACTCTTTCATTAATTCTTCATCGATATGAAGTCGACCAGCTGTATCAAAGATCACCACATCATGAGGATTTGTCTTCAAAGACTTTAATGCTGACTTAGCTACTTTAACAGGGTTTTGCTCCCCCTCTTCTGTAAAAACAGAAACGTCTATTTTAGCGCCCATCTGCTTGAGCTGTTCGATAGCAGCGGGCCTTTGTCTATCGCAAGCTACCAGCAAAATACGAGAGACCTTTTTCTCTTTTTGAAGGTAGTACGCTAGCTTGGCACAAAAAGTGGTTTTACCAGATCCTTGCAGCCCACAAACCATAATGAAAGCAGGACTATTCTTAAGATTGATTTCTTTAGCATCCGCGCCCATTAGTTCAATGAGTTCATCGTGCACAATTTTAATAAATTGCTCACCTGACTTCACTGATTTAATAAGAGATTCACCCAAAGCCTTTTCTTTAACTCTTTGGATAAATGTCTTAATGACGCTGTAGTTGACATCAGCGTCTAAAAGAGCCATTCTTACTTCAGAGACAGCTTTTTTGACATTATCCTCAGTTAAGCTTTTTTGGCCAAACAAAGGGGTGACAATCTTTTCTAATCGGCTGGTTAAAAAATCAAACATATCGGTTTATTTTTAATGTAATTAATAGAATAGGATACTTCAAAAAACTATTCTAATTCAAGTAAAAAGAAGCGATTATGCCCAGCATAATCCTTTTCAAATTGAAGTTTAAAATTTTTATTTTGTTCAAATATTTTTTGAAGGGCTTCTTTTTGATTAGCTCCTATTTCAAACCAAGCTTTGCCAGGCCTTTTTAAAATTTTAATGAGGTCTTTTTCAAAGCGCTCATAGATCTCAAGCCCTGTAGGTCCAGGGACAAAGCTGGTCTTGGGCTCATAGCAGTTCACTTCAGGTTCAAGAGCTTGGTATTCGGCCTCAGAGACATAGGGGGGGTTGGAGACGAAGTAATCTACAGAGCCTTCAAAGGCCTCAAATAAGTCACCTAAATAGCACTCGACTTCCACTTCATTATAAGCAGCATTTTCTTTGGCTTGCTGAAGTGCTTTTTCTGATAAATCACTTAAAACCACTCTGAGCTCTGGAAACATCTTTTTTAAACTAATTCCTATACACCCAGAACCTGTCCCTAAATCCCACAAAATTTTTCCTTCTAAAGACTCTTGTTTTAGAGTGGAAGCTATCTTATCGACTAAGATTTCCGTTTCTTGCCTTGGAATTAAGACGGAGGGTCCGACTTTAAATTTAGCGCCATAAAAGCCTACCTCCCCTTCAATGTATTGAAGAGGTTCTCGTTTAGCTCGTCTAGATAAATTTTTTCTAATTTTGAGAAGCTCTTCTTCTTGAATAGGCTGATCAAAGTGGGTGTAGAGATCTATTCTAGGCCTTTTTAAACAGTAAGAAATAATTTCTTCTGCTTGGCGTCTTGCATTTGGCACTTCTTTTTGCGCCAAATAGTCCGTTGACTTTTTTAGTACTTCTTGAAGTGTAATCATGTTGACGCGTCTATTTTCTTCTGATGGTAGTGTGCAATTAGAGCATTTGAAACTTCTTCTAAGTCGCCACTATTAAGAATTCGGTCCAGAGAATATAGAGTAAGATTGATGCGGTGATCAGTCAGTCTATTTTGAGAAAAGTTGTAGGTGCGAATGCGCTCTGAGCGGTCCCCACTTCCCACTTGAGCTCCTCTTGCTGAAGAACGCTCAGCCTTTAGCTTTTGTTCTTCATGCTCTAAAATCTTAGATTTTAAAAGACGCATCGCAATATCTCTATTTTTATGCTGGCTTTTCTCTTGCTGAGAGTGCGCTGCTATTCCTGTAGGTAAGTGCGTTACACGAACAGCAGAATCTGTTGTGTTTACGTGTTGCCCTCCTGCTCCAGAAGACCTGTAAGTGTCTACCCTTATATCTTTCTCACTAATTTGAACATCAGCCTCTTCAGCTTCTAAAAGTGTAGCTACTGTAATGGCAGAGGTATGTACACGCCCCTGTGACTCTGTAGCAGGCACTCTTTGAACTCTATGCGTTCCCCCTTCATACTGCATGTAGCGATGCACATTTTTTCCAGAAAGAACCATGATGTATTCTTTATAACCGCCCACTTCTGCTTCACTTGCGCTTAAAGCTTCACACTTCCACCCCATCCTATCCGCATAAAAGCGGTACATGCGTACACAGTCTCCTACAAAAAGAGCAGCTTCATCGCCACCTGTTCCTGCACGTAATTCTACAATGGTATTAGAGTGGTCTTTGGGATCTGGAGGAACTAATAGCTGATCAATTCGTTTATCGATTTCCTCTAAACTTTGGTCTGTTTGGATAATTTCTTTTTCAAGAAGATCTGAGAATTCTGCATCTTGCTCAAGCTTTACAAGCTCTTTATTGTCAGATTGACTCTTAACAAGAGCTTGCCTTTTCTCCCAAAGCTCTTTGAGGTCTGACAAATAGGCATGTTTTTGGGAGAGTTCTTTAAACTCTTTTTGATTTGAAATGATTTCGGGGTCACCGAGTTGCGCTTCTACTTCAGTTAAGGTCGACAGAAGCTTTAAGACCCTTTCTTGCATCATGTTGAAAAGCTCTTAAAATTACTTCTTTTTGTAACGATTACGGAACTTGTCGATTCGACCTTCAGTATCTACAAACTTAGCACTTCCTGTGTAAGTAGGGTGTGAATCAGAACTTACAGAGACGTAATGAACTGGGTATTCCTTACCTTCATGCTTTGCAGTTTCTTTAGGCTGCAGCGTAGAGAAACAAAGAAACTTAGCATTAGTCGATGAGTCAATAAAAAGGACTTCTTGATAGGGAGGGTGTGTTTTTTCTTTCATAATGTGATGTCTCCTAGACCTCGCGTTAAATAATTGCTAGGTAGTGTACTTAAAAGGTGAAATAGATTCCAGAAATTTTTAATTTTTATCTGAATTTAAAAATAAATTTACTTGTGCGCATAACTAGAAAGGTGAATACACTCGGATAATTAAAAAATTTAATTTAAACCTAAAAGACTTTATCTCATAATTTTGTGATAGAAACTTGCAGATTTATAACTCATGATTTACAATCCTACTAATAAATATTATTTTACAAAAAGGAAAGGTAACTCTGACTTCACTCACAAGAACCGCTACCACTGACCCTTTATTAGTAGGAATGCATGCTACATTCACTGAAAGAGTACAAGATCGAACTTTTGAATGTTATTGGAAACCTGAAAGCGGCGCAGCTGTTTGTGTCGGCAGGTCAAGTGATTCTGATAAAGCCCCAACAATTAAAGAGATCGCCTCAGAATAGATTAGTTCGACGGCCTGAAGAACTACCTGAAGCTGATCAAACTAAATAAGTCTTTCTGAACAAAGCAACAAACAATTTAGCTATCAAAAAAAGCACCTATTTATTAAAAAAAACGTAAAGTATATTTCCTATTTTTTGGGGGCATGATTCAAAGATGCATAATAGATATTCCGCAAATCCGGTACCGACACCAAAACTCATTAAATATTTAATGATAATCACGTTGTCTTTTGGCGCACTATCTGGTTTTTTTAATTCACTGCTTGGAATGCGTTTAAAGATTTCATTTCTAAATCTATTTGCTTTTTCTCTTAAAGGGCTCCGGGCAGGTTACGTTTGGCAACCACTCACTTATATTTTTGTTCCAGAGATAGAAGGGTCTCTTACTTTTTATTTTTTGTTTACCCTTTGTTTTGATATCTATTTGCTTTGGCTTATTGGCTGCAAGGTGCATAACTATTTAGGACAAAAGGCAACTGCAAAACTCTTTTTTATCCCCCCTTTCTTCGCTTGTCTTCTAGCTGTTATTTTGGGGCATTATTTTCAAAGAGCAACTCCCTTATTTGGAATAAGCTTTTCCATGGTACCCTTAGTCGTGGCTTACTGCTTCTCTAACCCACATGCTAGCTTTGCTTATATTCCCACCCACTCTCTTCGAGTAAAGTGGTTAGGACTCGCTTTGGTTGCCCTTTATCTTTTTCAAGATATAGCAAACCTAAATGGAATTGCCTTTTTAGCGCATCTCCTCGTCTTCTTCTTTAGCTATTTGTACATGGTAATTATTCAGAAAAAGCAGAGTCCATTTGCTTTCACTCACAAGATCGATGATTTTTTCATCTCAAGAAGACGCAAAAAAGAGTCTTCTAAAATTATTCACCTTTATGAGACTTATGAGTCACATGAGAGTTTTATCAATAAGACTTTAGATAAGATTGGTCAGAATCAAAAGATTTCTCTTTGGGACCGGCTAAGACTTCGCATCTACCGTTTCAGAAAGAGAAGCCATCTCTAAATCGAGATCTTTGAAATAAGCGATCAGCGCCATTTCAACGGTTTTAACCCCTTCCAAGACTCCTTCTTCGTAGCGAAAAAGAGGGTTATTTTCCAGCTCAGGGTAATCGTTAGGCTGCAAAAGATCTTCTTCCGTAAGACGTGGATGAATTTGAGTGCCCATTTTGTAGAGCTTTTTAGTTTGCGCCTCTACAATTTCTTGAAGTAGTTTTTGAAGCTTTTTCTCCATTATCGCTCCCGCCTTGCAGCAAAGAATTCTTGCATCAGATGCGCCGCATAATCTTGAAGCACCCCTGATTTTATTTGTATTGTGTGCGTGGGATGTTTTTGTTCAAAGATGTTAATCCAACTACCCCCTGCTCCGTGTCTCAAATCGGGAGCTCCCCAAACAAGTCTATCGATGCGGGATAATAGCATGGCACCTGCGCACATGCTACAAGGCTCTAGAGTACAGTATAGAGTTGTCCCTGTTAACCGCCAGTTCTCCAAGCGAGAAGATCCTGCTGTCATACAGGTCATCTCAGCGTGCGCTGTGGCATCCTTTAGAAGCTCTGTCTGATTGTGGCCTCTAGCGATCACACTCCCCCCTTGGACCAAAACAGCCCCTACAGGGACCTCTTCAGCATCAAAGGCCTTCTGAGCCTCCTTTAAAGCCTCCCTCATGAAGTGTTCATCCTCATCTTGAGGTTGAATCTGTTGTAACCAAGATCGATCGTTCATGGGGCTAGTTTAGAGCTTTTTAGGTTAATTTTCTATTTTATTGCTCAATCTAGGCTATAAATATTCATACCTCTTATAGTTAGATATTTAAGAAACCTTCACTAAGGAGTCAATTTTCAAATATTTTTTAACACTATGATACTTAATAATTTAGTTGACAAAATAAGCTTTTTCCTCTAGAATGGTAGGTAGAGCGAGGTGAAAATATGACACAAAATAGTATTAGATTTACAAAATGGGTTTCCGCTGGATGGTGGGCAAGTTTTGCTTTTTTTATAATCCAGGGATTTGTGATTGATTGTCTATGTTTAGCTGCTACGCCCTGGCTGGGTCTCTTTCTTTTCGCTGCTTTTACAATCTTGACTTTTGCGAGTTCCTACAATAAGAGTTACCGGTTTTCACCCTATAGAGGGTTTTTGAAGATGCTCAACAAACATAAAAAATAATTCAATTCTATTTACTAAAATAGCTAAAAAAGACTTATAATCCAAGACTTTCACTAAAGGTCTAGATCATATGGTGACACAAAAGAACAAACAATGGATCTTTGCTCTTGTTTTTTTGATACTTGTTTCTCTAGTTATCTATCGCACTGTTTACCCTGATGATCATTCTATAAACGCAAATTTTTTCAAAGAAAACCCGGATTTTATTTATAGGAAAGATGGTCAAAGCCTTCTGATTTGTCGCACCGATTATTATACAGAAGATTTAAATGCTCTTTTAATCAATCCGGACGACCCTTTTAATAAAAAAAAGCACTGGATCAAAGATGCTCAGTCTCGAAGTATCTTAACTTGGAAAATTTGCGAGAAAAAATATGTGATTAAGCGCTATAACGTCTCAGGTTGGCATCATTGGTTTAAGCAGTTCATTCCCTATTCATCATCAGAAGCACTTCGCTCTTTTTACTACAGCTATCTCTTTGACAAAATGGATATTAACAGTGCAAAAGCGATCGCAGTTGTTGAAAAAAGAGCAGGCCCTTTTAGGACAACGTCGTATCAAATTATGGAGCATATTAAAGGGATGAAAGGGACAGATTTTTTTGATGATTCAAAAATCCCAGAAATTGACTATGAAAAAAGCATCAAAGAGACCTTTGCGATTGCTAAGAAGCTAGAACATGCCAACTTCATTCATGGAGACCTCACTCTCAGGCACCTCTTTTATGTAGAGGGAATCCCCTATTTGATACATTTAGATTCTGTTCGCCACTACAAATCAAGAAACATCTTTTTTAAACGTAAAAGTCAGCGTAAAGATTTAGATGTTTTAGCGGGTAACTTTCAAGAGAAGCTTAAAAAAGAGAAACACGCTTACTTTACACAGTACTATAAGGAGCAGCTTAACTCTAATAGAGAAACTGCGAAGACAAGCTTCTAATCGTAAAGCTCCCTTGGATCCGATTGAGTTCACTTTCCCTGAATGATAAGATAGGTTCTAAACCTTTTTTGTGTTTAGGGTTGTAGAGTATCCAAGGGACAGGTTTATCAGTGATGGCCTGCGCTTTGATATCGGTTTGTTTTAGAGGTGTTAAAATGATCTGAACACCACTTCTTTTGGACAGTTTAAGTAAGGGGGCTAGTAGGTTGCGATCGAGGTATTCTAAGCGTTTAATTTTCTCTAATAGATTTCCTTTAAGAGTACTCTCTAAAATTTCATGAAGCTCTAAGACTACAGTTTGATGCTCTCTTAACCCTTCTTCTGTAGCTTTAACCAATTTATTAAAATGTGCAAAGGAAGCTTCTTCTTCTACTTGAAGTTGCTTGATCTGCAAAAGGTTTGCAAGACCTCTAGATGAAGATTTGGGAGAATAGATACAAAAGCGTTTATAAAATTCTTTGGATACAATTGCATTTAAAGGTCCTCCAGCTCCATGAAAGAAAAGACCATTAGCTGCACACTCTTCAAAATCCTGCCTCACTAAATTAAGGGAATGGCCATTGAGAAATTTGTGAAGCGCTTCTATCTTCTCTAAGCGTTGTTTTCTTTTAAAAAAGGCAGGCAGAGTTTTTGCATAGTTCAAACTAATAGGATCCAAAGGGGCCATGACAACATCCTCGCGCTCAAATGGCTCTTTGAAAACTACGACACCTGAAGAATCACCCAGGGGGAGGAAATGAGCCCACGATCCAAAATTTTCGTTAAGGTCTTTACAAAATAGGTTAAGCTCATTGTCTTTTAAAAGGGAGGGGTCTTTGCTCACTACCTGATCTTCATAAAGAGAGACAAACTGAAAGAGAAATGCGCATTGATTGGGTTTGAAAGGGTATTGTTTAGAATAAACTTCAAGCGAACTTAAAGTTAAGTTTGCCATTTCACTATCTAGTCCAAATAGCTCTAAGAGTGAGTGTTCAAGCCCTCCTTTTTGAGGGGTCACCTTAATCCACTGCCCTTGTTGGGCAATTTCATCAAGTATTGGGCAAACTGCTTTTTCTACAGGAGAGAGGCCTTCCAATTCTTTTAAAGGGACGTCAAAGAGTCCTGGTAATAGGACGACAATACTTTTCATGTGACTACATTTGTATCTTCTTTTTTAGCTTCGATCCTCTCGAGGAAAAGGAGGATGCTTACTCCTAAAAAAATCATGAAGAAAATAAGCCAGGTTTGTAGTTGAAAGAAGTTAGGTGCAAGGGGCTTTAAACGTTCAAGGAGCAATTTCGCTCCTGTTTGATTCAACTGGAGCTTGTAGTTCAAACTCCAAAAAGGCCAAAGAGAGGGCAAAGAGCCTAGCATGAACCCTACGAGCAGAGAAAGAGTTGCGTAATAATATTTTCGGTAGAAAAAGATTAAGACTCTTGAAAAAAGAGCGATTCCCAAAAGAATTCCTATTCCGACATTCAAGAGAATCCAAAAGGAAGAATTGAAAATTGAGCCCTGAGCAAGTTGCTTTGTCCATATAGCTATAGCTTCAATGATCGTTTCATACGACCCAAACATCTGCATAATTTGGCTTCCAGAAATTCCAGGTAGGAGCATTGCACAAATAGCGAGGGCTCCACATATGATGAGTTTAAAATCAATGACGTGATTATAGGTAAACTCTAAGCAACTATCAGCTTGAACATATTTGTCAAATTGCTGGTTATAAATCCAAGTATTGGGATCTATGTATCCATCTTTTAAAAGCCCCTTTAAGTGCGCCAAGCTCACATCTTTGAGCTCATGAGACTCAAAGTCATAGTTGGCAATGCCATCTGTTGGAATAGCTTTTATCTCGACTTTTAAAGGAACATTGTAAGCCTGAGTCTCAGTAAAATTTAAATTGAAGAAACAAATAGTTAGAGCTGCAACAGCACCTAGTAGGAGAGAGAGAAAACGTCTAAGATTCCATTTTACAATTTTTTTAAGACAATAAAAAATGGAACCTAAGATCAGCCCCATAAAGAGAGCTCTTAAAAGACTTTGATAAAAGGGGTGGTTTAAGAGGTAATAAATAAGGTGTGAGCCAAGAGCTAAGCTTGCTAAAGCTCCAAAGAGGACAGCTGACAATAAGAACCATGCAATTTGTTTTGGATGCCTTATAGAGGAGAATTTAAGCGTTTTCAAACTTTTTAATAGTTCAGGGTGAATACCTAAAGCAAAGGCAATGGTTCCTCCTGAGACTCCAGGAACAAGGTCTGCAATGCCCATAAAAATCCCTTTCACAAAAAGGGAGATCCAGCCTTTTACTTTAGCATAAGAAGTCAAGAGATCACCCCAAGATATTTAGCAAAGAACCACGCGGCAAAAATAACACCTAATCCAACTGCAACCCACATTAAGTTTGGGAACCATTTCATTCCTTGCCCTGGAGTGGGCCTGACCTCTAAAGTGCCTAGTCCATAAGCAAAGTCTTGTTTTTGAGGCCCTTTCAAGTTAGCCGATTGTTCTTTTAAGATTCTATTTCCATCAAGCCCTAAAAATTGCGCATACTGCTTCATAAAGCCTCCTGCATAAACAGGTGGAACTAAATTAAAGAGCTCTCCTTCTTCAAGGGCTTTCAAATAGTTGATACGTATTGAGGTTGCTGTCCCCACTTCTTTTAGGGAGAGATTGCGCTCAACTCTTCTTTCTTTGAACATCTGTCCAATCTTTTGTGCCGATTCTTGCATAAAACCTCAGTCTTTTGTTAAATTGCTAATGCAATTTTTTTCGCTTTTTGATACCCTTTTCTTCTTACACTTATAAGTCTTTAAAGTCATTATGTCAAAAAAAGAAAAAAAAGCATCCTGTTTTGTAACAAATATCGATTTAGGTTTAACCGAAAAGCTTAAGTTCGACCTTGAAGAATTTGGGTTTTCTCTTTCAAAGCCTCAATACACACTTTTTAGCGCAAAGAAAAAAGGGATTTCAGTTTCTCTTTACCAATCGGGAAAGCTCATGGTACAGGGCAAAGAGATGGGTGAGTTTATCGAATTTTATTTAGAACCTGAGATCTTAAAAAACTTCACTTATACCAATCCTGAAGAATATGTAGATCGAGCCCCTCACATTGGAACCGATGAAGCTGGTAAGGGGGATTTTTTTGGCTCACTTTGTATCGCAGGTGTCTACGCTGATGAAGAAGGTATTTTAAGACTCTTGAAAATGGGCATTAAGGATAACAAGAAGCTCTCAGATAAAAAGACTCTTGAGTTTGCTAAAGAGATCAAAAGTGAATTCGCCCACCATATTTTGCGCATCAATCCTCCTAAGTATAATGAGCTCTATTCCAAGTTCCGTAATTTAAACCATCTGTTAGCTTGGGCACACGCAACCATTGTAGATCAGATGACGACCAAATCAGGTTGCAGCAAAGTTATAATCGATCAGTTTGCTTCTAAAACGTTGATTACCTCTGCTATCGAAAAAAAGAAACAAAATCTTTGCTTAAATATTCATCCTAGGGCAGAAGAAGATGTAGTAGTTGCAGCAGCAGCTATCTTGGCTAGATCTGCTTTTTTAGATAGCCTAGATCTTTTAGGGGAAGATATTGGATTTATTCTTCCTAAAGGAGCTTCTGCTAAAACGAAAGAAGTAGGGAGAGAAATTGTCCAGAAGCATGGAGCTTTAGGCCTTGAGAAAGTGTGTAAGAAGCACTTTCAGACTTATGAAGAAGTTTTGAATTAAATGTTAAAGAAACTACGCATACAAAACATCATTTTGATTGAGTCAGCAATCCTTGACTTTGATAAAGGATTTTATATCTTTTCAGGTGAGACAGGGGCAGGAAAGACGGCTATTTTACAAGCGCTCTCCTTGATACTTGGATCGAGACTTGATCCTCAAATTATTCGAATGGGCAAAACCGAAGCTTTAGTCGAAGCTCACTTTGATCTCCCTAATACTTCTGAAGTTTACCATCACATTAAAGAGGCTGGCCTTGAAATCGACAACAGTGAAGAGCTTCTAATACAAAGAGAGATAAAACTGACAGGTAAGAGCAAGATTTCCATTAACTGTCAGTGGGCGCCGCTGCATCTTTTAAAAAAGATAGCGCCACACTTAATTGAAATCGTCTCTCAACATGGCACTCAAAAACTATTTGACCTTGAGACCCATAGATCCACTCTAGATCGCTTTGGCAATCAATTAGCACTTGTAAATAGCGTCTCTTGCGCTTTCAGTGAGACCCAAGACTTAAAAGAGAGACTTAAAAAACTTGAAGAAGAAGAGCGCGAGAGCGCCTCTTTAAAAGATAGATGGACCATTGAGCTAAGTGAAATTGAAGAGGCCAAAATACAATCTTCTGATGAAGAAGAGGATCTCTTTGAGGAGTATCAAAGGCTCTCTCAATCTAAAGAGCGCATTCAAGCTCTCTCAGAAGTCACCCACGCTCTACAAGAAGCGGATCCATCAATTTTATCTACTCTAGCCATGCACTTGAACATTCTTTCAAAGTTTAGTGATGTGGACCCTAAGCTCGCTTCGATGTTACAGGTTTTTAGAGGAGCGACAGAAGAGTTAAAAGAGGTTTCTCTCTCTTTTTTAAACTACCTCGATCAAATTGAAAATGATCCTGAGAGGCTTTCAGAGCTAGATGAGAGATTAAAGCTTCTAAACCATCTCAAAAAGCGGTACGGTCCAACACTAGAAGAGGTTCTAGAGCTTAAAGAGAATCTCTCTAAAAAGCTTTCCTCTCACTTAGACTTATCTCTAGAAAAAGAGAAGTTAGCCTCACAAATTACAAAAAAACAAACTGAATACCAAAGCCTAGCGAATCAACTCACAAAAAAAAGAGAACAAACTAAGAAGGCTCTAGAGCTTAAAATCAAAAAGCTCTTTAATCTTTTAAACCTTCAAAATGCAGTATTTGAAATTGACCTTACCAAAGGCGATCCCTCCCCTCTTGGAAATGAATCTGTTGAATTCTTTTTAAAAGCGAATCTAGGAGAGAAGAGAACCTCTCTTCGAGAAAAGGTAAGTGGTGGAGAGCTCTCCCGCGTTCTTTTGGCGCTCAAAGTGCTCTTATCTGATTTGGAGGACACGCCCACTTTAATTTTTGATGAGATCGATGCAAATCTAGGCGGTGAAACAGCCCATAAAATTGGAAAACTTCTAAAGCAAGTAAGCAACACTAAACAAGTGATTGCCATCACTCACCTCCCCCAAGTAGCAGTATGTGCAACACACCACTACCTCATTCACAAAAAGCAAGAAGAAAAAAGAACACACTCTTTGATAAAGCTCTTATCTGAAAAACAAAAAGTACAAGAAGTCGAGAGAATGCTAGGTGGGAAAAACAAAAAAGCCCAAGACCTTGCAAGAGACTTACTTCAGTCTTCTTAAGATCTTAGGCTTTTATTCATTAAGCTTGATCGAGCTAATTAAGCTAAATGCTTTCTTGCTAAGTCCATAATTGGCTTAATCATTTCAGCTCTTTTTTCTGCTGTTAGAGTTTCGAGATCTAAATCAGCAAGCTCTTTTAGCATTTGTCTTTCATTAGCAACCAGACCCTCTGAGACATCTTTAAGATCGACTTTTGCGAGGTAATCAATTAGAGCTTCGTCTTGTTTCTCTTTAAAGGCTTCAACCATCTCTGCAAAGCGATCCGTTAAGAGTTCTATAGCACGCGCTTCAGACTTCTTAGGTAAGTCCGCATTCTCAGCGAAGGCCCAAAGAGCAAGTCCTGCAGCTGTAGCTGCATATACGTAGTACGCGTATTCATGTTGGAACGCATCTTTTACCGTTTTAATGACGGAACCTGCATAGTTCGTCAATCTGCAATTTAATAAATATCCAGCTTTATCAGCTACAATGGACGCGCTACAAGTCTCTGCTTGCTCACTTGCATCTAAGTAAGTAAGCGTTCCATTTATAAGACTTCTTGCTTGAGTATCGACCCAAGTGCCGTTAAGCTTAGTTGCAACCCAACTTGGCTCTGTGGAAGGTTTAAAGGGAATTCCAAAGCTATCAATAAAGTTACAAACGGCTTTATATGTGCCATCATAATTGTCAGAAATCGATGTTCTCAACCCCGTCAAATGCTCTGCATTTTCGAGACATGCGCCACATACTTTTTCAGGGTTGTTGCCCATAAAGCTTGCTCTTAACTCTGTTGAACCCAGTATTGGATAGGCAAAAGCAGTTGTGATTCCAAGGTCGACAGCAGCTACAGCTCCACTGAATGCGGAATAAACCAGGCTTGAAAGTGGTGTTGCATGTGCTTGATCAATTTCATATCTGATATCATAAGATACTACAGAAGATCCACCCTCAAGACCTGCTGAGTGTCTTAGGTTTTGTTCTCCTCTAGTTAAACTTGATCCGTATATACTCATAAATTGCTTCTCCTTTAAAAAATAATTTTTATAACATAATAACGCAAATTATAGGATTTAATCATTAAGATTTAATTAAGAATAAGATTATTGAATTGGTTTTGATCGAAAAAAAACTGAGAATCCATTCCTAAAAAAATTATTATTAGGTATTTACGAAGAAGCTCTCTTTTATTATGAAGGATCAAAAATAATTAAAATTTTATTTGTCGCTCTTCAAATTTCTTGTGATTTATCCAAAAGCCATTATAATACCCATAATTTTTAAAGGATTGTTTTAATGTCAGAAATAGAAGATAAAACAGTAGCCGAGCTTGCAAAGTTGAGCCGAATCGCGGTTACTGAAGAGGAGACTAAAAGCTTACAAAAAGATCTTTCAAGAATTTTAGACTTTGTAGAGCAACTCGATGAGTTGGATCTTGAAGGCTCTACTCTTTGTAATCAAATCATCAAAGACCACAAACATCTGATGCGCGATGATGTTGTAAAAGACCTCCTTCCAAGAGACGCATTTTTAAAAAATGCTCCTGATCATATGGGTGGAATGGTTAAAGTTCCCCCAATCATAAAAAAAGACTAGGACACTATGTACGAAAAAACCGCTATTGAGCTTCACCATCTTTTTGTTTCTGGTCAGCTGTCAGCTGTAGAGATCACGAACTATTTTTTGAATCGGATAGAAACTATTGATAAGAAAGTAGGCTCCTTTTTACAGCTATTTCCAGAAAGAACGCTTCGAAAAGCCAAAGAGCTTGATGAAAAAAAGAAGAGCGGAGGCAAACTTGGAAAGCTTGCAGGGATCCCTATTGCAATCAAAGACAACATCCATATTAAAGGTGAGAGAACGACATGCGCCTCTAAGCTACTTGCAAACTACGAAGCTCTTTTCGATGCTACAAGCACCCGACTTTTAGAGGAACAAGATGCATTACTTATTGGCAAAACAAATTTAGATGAATTTGCTATGGGCGGCGCTACCGAATACTCTGCCTTTTTAAAAACTCATAACCCTTGGAACCTAGACTGCACACCAGGCGGATCTTCTGGGGGCTCTGCAGCAGCTGTTGCTGCGAGGCTCGCGCCTCTCTCTCTTGGCTCTGATACAGGAGGGTCTGTTAGACAGCCTGCATCTTACTGCGGCCTTGTTGGCTACAAACCAACTTATGGAAGAATTTCGAGATATGGCCTAGTCGCTTTTGGCTCCTCTCTTGATCAGATCGGCCCTTTTTCTTATACAACCAAGGACATGGCACTTATTGCAGAGGTTTTGGGAGAGCACTGCCCTCATGATTCAAACTCATTAAATCACCCAAGAGAAAATATTCAAGGGCAACTGAAGCAGGATTTAAAAGGGGTTCGCGTTGGAGTCCCTTATCAGTTTCTAACGAATCTCTCTGAGGAGATGAAAAGTTCCTTTGATGATTCTATTGCAGTACTCAAAGATTTAGGTGCCGAAATAGTAGAGATCAACTTAAAAGTATTGAAGTATGCAATGCCTACCTATTACATCATTGCGACTGCTGAGGCTTCCACTAACTTAGCGAGGTTTGATGGGATACGCTACGGCAACCGGAATCAATATGCGATGACATTGGATGAGGTTTATGATCTAACAAGAGAACATGGCTTTGGAACCGAGGTTAAAAGAAGAATTATTCTAGGCACTTCTGTCCTCTCCTCTGGATATTCAGGCTCTTACTATAAAAAAGCATTGGGCGCTAGAACTCAAATTTTAGATGCCTTCACGACTTCTTTTGAGAGCTGTGATATTGTTGTGATGCCAACGGCTCCAACCCCTGCTTTTGAAACAGGATCTATTCAAGACCCTGTCTCGATGTATCTGATGGATCTTTATACCGTTCATGCTAATTTAACAGGGCTCCCAGCTATTAGCGTCCCTTCAGGATTTGCTAAAAATGGAAACCCTATTGGCTTTCAAATGATTGCGAAACATAGAGAAGATGGCTTTTTGATTGGGTGTGCTCATGCCTTTGAACAGGCAAGGCCTGAAAACATACAAATTCCATCGATTGCAAAGGAGGCAGTATGAATTACGGAGATTGGGAAGCGGTTGTAGGCTTAGAGATTCACGCTCAATTAAATACCAAATCAAAACTTTTCAGTTCAGCCCCCAACAGCTTTGGAGATGAACCAAATACTAATATTACAACTGTCTGCACAGGACAACCTGGAACACTTCCTATATTAAACAGGGAGGCTGTACGAAAAGCAGTTCAGTGGGGACATGCAATCTCTGCAGAAATAGCGCCTGTTAGCCGTTTTGATCGCAAGTCATATTTTTATCCAGACAGTCCAAGAAATTTCCAAATCACTCAGTTTGATCATCCCATCGTAATTGGAGGGACCATAACTTGTTTAATAGATGGAGAAGAAAAGACCCTTACTCTTGACCACACACACTTAGAAGATGATGCGGGTACTTGTAGACACTTTAATGGTTTTGGTGGAGTGGACTATAATCGAGCAGGTGTTCCTCTCATTGAGATTGTCTCTAAACCTTGCATTGGGGTGTCTCCTCAAGAGATTACGGCATATGCCAGGATGATTAGAGCTATTTTACAATATATCGATGCTTCAGATTGTAATATGGAAGAGGGATCACTACGAGTGGATGTAAATGTCTCTGTTAGGAAAAAGGGTGAAACAAAGCTTCGAAATAAAATTGAAATTAAAAACATGAACTCATTTAATTTCATAGAGATGGCGATTGAAGCTGAAGTTCGAAGACAAATTAACCTATACAGTAAAAACCCAGATAAAGACCAAGATGAGCTTGTCCCTCAATCGACTTTCCGTTGGGACCCTGAATCCAAAACGACTAAGTTGATGCGCCTTAAAGAGGGAGCTGAGGATTATCGCTATTTTCCAGAACCTGATCTCCCCTCTGTTGTTCTTTCACAAGAGTATATTCAAGAAGTTGCTGAAGGCCTTCCAGAGCTTCCCTTTGAAAGAAGAAAGCGTTACATGGAAGAGCTTGAGTTAACTTTAGATCAGTCGCTTACTCTAACTCAGGATAAAAAGCTCTCAGACTATTTTGAAGAAGCATTAAAAACTTGTAAAAATGCCCGTAGTCTTTGCAATTGGATCATTATTGAATTTCAAGGACGGTTCAAAGATACAGGCATGGCTCTCTATGAGTCAAATATTCTACCTGAAAATGTCGCAAAGCTTGTCAACATGATTGACACCAAAAAGATCACCGGAAAAATAGCTAAATCTGTTGCAGATGATATCGTAGCTATGGATGGAAAGGACTGCGAGGTGATTGTAGATGAAAATCCTGATTACCAGCCTGTACGTGATGAAGAGATGATCGAAAAATTTGTCGATCAGGTCCTTGAAGAGAACCCTCAATCTGTTGAAGACTTCAAGAATGGAAAACAAAAAGCTTTTGGTTTTCTAGTAGGCCAGGTGATGAAAATCTCAAGAGGTAAAGCTTCTCCCTCTCTTGTCAATCAGATCTTGAAAAAGAAGTTATAGCCTTGGATGAAACTCATTGAAGGCTTTTTTAAGTCTGCTTTGACTGACATGGGTATATCTATCTGTTGTTCCAATATTAGCGTGTCCAAGCATCTCTTGAATAACTCGCAGGTCGGCTCCATTATCTAAAAGGTGCGTTGCAAAAGAGTGTCTTAGAGTATGTGGGGACAAATTTTTTATTATCCCCGATCTTTGGCCGTAGTGTTTAATTCTCTTCCATATCAAAATACGATCAAGAGGCTTTTTCTTTTGAGTAATAAATAAAAAAGGCTCTTGGTCCTCAGATCTAAAATGAGCTAAGTAATAGTCAATTGCTTCGATAGCTTTTTTCCCAATAGGGACTACCCGCTCTTTATTCCCTTTTCCATAAACTTTAATGAAGGTGTCAGTGACATCATTGATTTTCAAGCGGCAGAGTTCTGAAACTCTTAGGCCACTTCCATAGAGGACTTCTAAAACAGCTCGGTCTCTAGCTTCCGTCTCTAATTTAATATTGGGTTCTTTTAAAAGGCGTGTAATTTCAGAGGAGCTTAAAACCTCTGGAACGATTTGCCAAATTTTTGGACTTTTCAAGTACAGCGTGATATTTGTTTGAAGATACCCTTCCCTTTTTAAAAAACGGAAGAAGACTTTAATGGTCATAAGAAAGCGAGCTAAACTGGATGTAGCATACCCTTGTTTTTTAAGGACCTCTAAAAAATCAAGGAGCATCGCTTGGTTTACTTTTTTAAAGCTCTCTAGCCCTATTTCTAAAAGGTAATTATAAAAGCGCTCTATATCTTGCTTGTAAGCAAGCTGTGTGTTTGGACTCAGCCCTTTTTCAGATGCGATATAGAGATAAAAATCTTGAACTTGTGAATACATTAAACTACGATGCGGTTATGAATAAAAATGCCTGCGGAATACTCGAGACTCCCGATAATTTTTTTGTCGACCATCTAGCTCCTTTGTGTTCTCTTTTAGAGATCCCCATTATTTCCTCTAAATTGCGCTGTAAGTTACTTTATCAAAATTACTATCCCGATGTCGATTTTATTTTAAAGAAGTGGTCTATCCCTTACTTGGTTGAGAACTTTTCAAACGTTTTATACTCTTTTGTTCCAGAGCCCTCTTTTAGAACAATGCTTAATGAAGAGCAAAAGAAAAATCCTGAAAACCCTCTTTGGTCTAAGCCCATTCGTTTTATTTATCATTTTCATGGATGCTCAGATAAAGGGTACCACTCTCAGTGGATAGACCCTAAAGGGCATTTTAAAGATGTAGATCTTCTCCTTCTATATGGAGAGCGCATGCAAAAGATTTTAGAAGAAAAAAAACTTCACCAAAAGCCCAAAGAAAGCGTTTGTATTGGAAACTATCGCTATATCTATTACCAAAAGCATAAGTCCTTTTTTGATCAAAAAGTGGAAGCGGATATTTTTTCTAGATTTAAAAAAGATCGACCCATTCTTTTTTATGCGCCTACTTGGGAAGATGCTGAAAACTCCTGCTCTTTTTTTCAGATTCCTAAAAAGACATTTATTGAGCTTAGCAAACAGTTCAATGTGTTAATTAAGCTCCATCCGAATATGACACTAAAAACAAAGACGCACGACCCTAAAAAAACACTTGAGAAGATTCAAGAGTACAAAGTGATCTCAAACCTTTTAATACTCCCCTTCTACCCACTTATTTATCCCCTAATAGAGAGATCCTCTCTCTATTTAGGAGATTACTCGTCTGTCGGCTATGATGTTTTGGCGTTTAATAAGCCAATGTTTTTCCTAAACAGCAATAATAGGTCGTTAAAAGACCAAGGAGCTCACCTTTTTAGATGCGGGCACTCTATAGAACTAAAAGACTTTCCAAATCTTTCGAAGATTCTCTTATCTCATTTAAACAAAAAAACTAATGCACATCTATCCATTCAAAAGAAAACCTATGAATACGCATTTGGAAAAGATTTTTCTTATGAAGAGTTAAAAAAAAGATTATTTAGCTGCGTTTTAAAGCGATCTTAATCTAAAATTAACACTTCCTAACTATAGATGCCCTTTCTAAATTGATAACATAGGAAACATATTTATGGTCACCATCAGAGATAGCTTACCCCCATTGCCAACAAGTATCGACCAATTCCTAACATCACCCTTCAGTTTACCTTTAAGAAATCCTGTGCAGACTTATCTCGTGCTCACAGGACTCGGTATTCTTTCGTCCCCAATTGAACAGGTAATGAATTCGTTTTCTCAGACTATGAGCCGAGAAAACTTCCTTGAAGCAAGTAAAGTTCTTCGTGAAGAGACAAGTCAACTTGCCATTAATTTTGCTGCAATTACTACAACAGCTACCGTGGCCCAAGTTGGATTACATATCATTGGAAGTTATGTTCAGGCCTACTTAGTCTATATAATGGGCAAGCCTAAGCTTGCAATGGAGTATGACTTCCATACTTGGAAAGGCGCTGCCTATAACGTAATGATGGCTCCTTATAACTGCGCGAAATCTATCTTTTTTGCCAATCCTCCCCCCACGCGTCCTGTTTTCAAATCTGAAATTGAAACGCAACTTTCTGCAATTGCAAAGGCGACTGCTAACATACAAAGAAATGATGGGTATTTTAGTAACCTTCTTCTTTATGGCCCTCCAGGAACTGGTAAGACCATGGTTTCTAAGCTTCTTGCTAAAGAGGCGGGTATGAACTATGTGATGATGTCTGGAGGAGACATGGCTCAGTATATTAAACGTGGAGAGCATGTCTCTGAGCTCAATACACTTTTTAGAAATGTAGCAGCTTCCTCCGGGCCAACTATTATTTTTATAGATGAAGCAGAAGGCCTCACTCGCAATCGTGATAAGTTAGATATGGAGCGTCTAGAACTTCTCAATGCCTTTTTAAATCTTACAGGAGAACCTTCTAAAAAGTTCATGCTCATTTTAGCGACTAATAGACCTGAAGATTTAGATGCTGCTGTTATTAGTCGTATGGACAAT
>CAYGMF010000012.1:19490-34910 GCA_964351075.1 uncultured bacterium | reverse complement strand
GGTCTCCAAACTCAATATAACTAGCTTCTTTTTCAACAGGCTGAAGTATACAGGCCAATCGTTCTTCTAGCATCTCTGTAGGTTCAAAAAGAAGTACAAATGAGTGGCCATTTGCTGTTCCTTCAGACAAAAACTCTTTGGTGCACTGAAAACTATCTTGTGGACGCAGTTCTCCCCAAGCCTTTTTACGAATAGGTGTATCCTGTGATAAAAGAGGCAAATCTTCTGCAGTTGTTTTTGCAGAAGAAAAAACAGGAGCTTTGAAACAGCTTAAACAACAATTAGATGGCCAGCACATGGGAAACTCCTCCAAAAAAAGGTAGTATAAGTGATTTGTGAATTTTAAAAAAAGGTATTGATGTTTTCCACCTGTGGCCAACAGGGCAATTTATGGAAAAATGGGGTGTATTTTTAAATTTAATTTTTAACAAAATCTTAATCTAAAATTAATAAACAAGAGCTATAATTAGGGAAAAATAAAAAAAATTATTTAATTAATGATAGGCAACTTTTTTTCATACAGGAACTTAAGAGATCCTGAGCTAAGAGATCCAGAGCGTCACTTACTTCATGTAGGGAGTATTAAAGGTGGAGACGCTTCTCCAATAACTAATGTGGAAGTTCTCAGTCATACCAATTCTTCAAATCGGTATTTGACTACTCATACGATCAATACTCTATGGTCACTTTTTAGGTTGGGTGTGGTTAATAATACACCTATTATGAGGTCTTTGCCCTTACTGAGCGTTGGAGTTTTTTCGCTTTTTGATTGGAACAATGCAAAGTCTATATTTTCTACTGACCCTAACGTGGTTTGCGAAAGGTGTTATGAAAATACCAGGACTCTATCTGGTAGCTATACTAGTATTGTTACTGCTAATATGACTATCTATAATTTCTTCCATAATCTCATCTTTAGTTTTTTTGCTCCAGCGGCTCCTTTCATACGTCTTTATCATGAGAAGACCTGGGTTCCTCATCCTACAACACCTTTTTTTTCCTCACTTGGGAAATTGATGGGTTCAGCTGTCACACAAGGGGCAAACTTAGCGACAGCAGCCCTCAATATTGGCCCAGAAGGTCTCTGTGCAATAGATGACTCATCTGTGTCGGCTTCAAGAATCTTCAATTTTTTTAGCCTTTTAAGTCAGGATATTCCTTATCGCTCTTATTTTGATGTGTGTATCGCATCTAGTGTTCTCTACAAGGATGTGCCAACTCTTCTTCCACAGCTAAAAGCTTATAGGGATGCTTTGCGCGGGGCTTTTCTCAGAAAGGAGGTACTCTCTTTTTTCCAGAATATTTTAGGGGCTAATCGTTTATTTGTATGGATGCATTTTAAAATGGCGTGCTTGTCGTCATTTTGCTCATCCTTGTATGTTTTCGGATCTAATCTGCTTTCTTTTTGTTCAGATAATCCTGAATTTGTTTGTCCCCCTATGCAATCTAACTTGTTGCGCATGATAACTTATCCTATTCGACTAACAGTAGGAAACTGGATTGTTGACCCGTTTAAATATACCAGGGCGATTTTTGTGGAAGAAACAAGTAGCACTTGGGGGATTTCTTCTGCTATTTCAAGTGTGACGAATCCAATTTTCACTTCTATTGGACATGGTTTCTTCTATTTAGCTGATAGAGTTTACCGTGCACCGGAAGGTGGTAGAATTAAAGCCACATGCCTCTCGGAAAGAGGAGTAAACGTGGGTGGACGCCTAGTAAATTTTATGGGAGGTTATGTAAAGAGTTATAGATCCCTTTATCCTTATTTTTCATATTATTTTGCTTATCAAAAATATGTTGATGCAATAGTGTCAGCTTATCTGTGGTATCAATTTATTCTAACTCAATATAACTACTTCATTGATAAAGAAGGTGACTTAGCAGTCGAATCTCTTAAAAAGAATTTTGCTGAAATGACTACAACTTTGAAAGAATTGAGTCGTGGAAACATCGAAACTCAAGATGATCGATTTAAAGGCCTTAACCTTAAAAAAACAGCTGATAAGATAGCATCTTCAAAAGAAGCTATAATTGAAGAGCTCGATCAACTTGGGTTAGAGCAGTTAGATGACGAAACAAAGAATCAACTAGTGGATCCACTTATTCAAGCCGCTAGAGCAATCATCGAAATTTCCCCTGATTAAGTATTACTAATTTTAAATGACAGGCTTTTAAGATGAGGGGACTTCAAAGGTAGATCCTTTATTGAGCTCACATATCTTTTACTTCAAAAATATCACTTATTTTGGTTGAAATTTTTTCCCAAAACAGGGTACTTATAGTATCAAAATTCTATAAGATCTGTTCATGAATAAAACGCAAATTCAAATTAGTGAGTGGGGCCTAGTTCTAGGTCTGAGTATTTTAGTTTTAGCTCTCTTTTTTCAATGGCGCTATCGCAAGAGAGAAAATACTCCTTCTGTATTGTATTCAGATCTTAATGTGATGCAGTCTTTAGAGCGAAGCTGGCGAGTACGTCTGATCTTTATGCCCTCACTACTAAAGAAAGCAGCTTTTTTGTTATTCATTGTAGCACTTAGTAACCCGATGTTTTTGATCCCATCTAAGAAAACTGAGGATCATTTGACGAGCAAGGCTGAAGAATCTGATCCCATTAACAAACTAGAAGAAGAAATCAATATCCCAACTGAGGGGATTGCCATTTACTTTGTGTTAGATAACTCAGGCTCCATGCAAGCTGAAATGGGACCGATGGAAGGGTTCCCTAATAAAAAACAGCGGCTTACTCGATTAGAAGCTTTAAAGTTCTTGACCTCTCAATTTATCATGGGCAATCAATCACTTGAATTGAAAGGTCGATCTGATGACCTAGTCGGACTGGTCGCTTTTGCAAGGGTACCCAAAGTTTTAGCTCCTCTTACTTTAGATCATGAACTTGTGGATCGAGAACTCTCCAGACTCTCTACTCTGAAACACCCTAGAGAAGAGGGGACGGCTATTGGTTATGCTATCTATAAAACAGCTCACATGGTTGCGGCGACTGAACATTTCTCTAAGGAACTCATTGGAGAAGATAAGCCTGCTTACGACATTCAAAGCACGATTATGATTTTAGTGACTGATGGCTTTCAAAACCCTCATGATGGGGATAGAGGGCACTCTCTTAGGAATATGGGCGTTGAAGATGCCGCAAAGTTTGCTAAAGAAAAAGGGGTGCGTCTTTACATCGTAAATGTGGAACCAGCTCTAGGACATCCTCAATATGAAGCAGAGAGAGAAGAGCTTCGCAGATCTGCTGAAATGACAGGGGGGCAATTCTTCTTAGTAAGTAATGCCTATCACCTTCAAAGGATCTATCGTGTGATTGACAAAATAGAGAAAGCTAAACAAAGAGATCCTCAGAAAAGGCATATGCTTGTAGAAGAAAAGACAGAGCTTACTGAAGATGAAAAACATTTTGATCAGCTCTTTGCTTTTCCAAAACTCATTAGTGCAGGGATGCTTTTTTTATGTTTAGGCTTATTTTTAGAAACAACCTTATTGAGGAAGATCCCTTAGATGTTTCAGGAAATTTACTTTGCCAACCCATCTGCTGCTTATTACTTTGTTTTAGGCCTCATTCTAGTAGGTCTTTGCGCTTACTCTTTAGTTATGAGAAAAAAGGCGTTGATAAACTTTGCTGAGCAAGCCTCTTTGCAGAAGCTTCTGTTTTTAGAAAGGCGCACAATCTTTCGATATGCACTACTTTTATGCGCTTGGTGTTTAACAGTACTAGCGCTCATGGAGCCTCAAAAGATAGAAAATAAGAACTTTATTTCAGATGCCCAAAAAGAGACTCTTGATGAAAGCCTTGTAGATAACCTGGATGAAGAAAAAGTCATCATGAGAAGGCGCGCATGTGATGTGATCTTTTTAGTAGATGCTTCAGCCTCTATGGCAACATGTGATACCCGTATGAAAGCTTCTAGACTTGAGTATGCTAAAGAGATAATGGAAGAGACCATGAGTCAAATGGACGGGCAAAATGTCGCTCTTTACGCGTTTACATCAGAGGTAGCAACCCTTGTCCCTCCAACGCTAGACTATCTCTTCACACGCCTTTTGACGCGCAATATTAAAATCAATGAAGGAGATGTAGCTGGTACCGACTTATTAGAAGCTTTAGAAGTTGTGGGTAAAAAACACTTATCAGGATCTTCAGAAAGACAAACCGTACTCGTTCTTTTAACAGATGGAGGAGACACTTATTTAGAGTCTCTGAAAGGGAAAGATCGAGAAAATCAAGTGGCTCTTATCTTAGACAAAATTAACGCTCATAAAGATCGAAAGATAAAAGTCTTCACCGTAGGCCTTGGAACGCAACAAGGAGAAGTCATTCCAGGTATTGAATTTGAAGGGCAAAAAATAGTCTCTTCTTTAGATACAGAACTCTTAAGCCAGATTAGTGAAGCCGGACACGGGCAGTACTTTTTTGCAAACGACTATTCAGCGCCTAAAATTAGTGAAGCGATCTTAAGTGCTTTAAGAGAGGATAATGCCTATATAGAAGAAGAGGTGACCCCTAAAAAGAAAATGAAGAGGTCAGTCCTAGAGAAAACGCCTCAAAATAGAGAAATTATAAACTACTATCAATTTCCTTTAGCGCTTGCCGTTTTACTACTTGGATTCGAACTTTTAATGCCTTGTTTCCCAGTTAAAAGGAAGGTGAGTATAGATGAATAAAAAATTTCTGTTTCTATTGCTTGTCTCTTTGAGTTTTTTTGTGTTTGCCGAACCTGATGCTACCATGAAAGCAAATGCCTACTTTGAAGCAGAGGAATATCAAAAGGCAATAGAGGCTTATCAAGCACTTTTAAAAGAGCAAGGCCTTGGAATCAAAAAGGAAATTTTAACTTACAACGTGGGGACCGCTTACCTTGCAAACCATCAATATGGACAAGCTATCGATCATTTTTTTAAGGTGATGGAGAAAGAAGATGAGGCGCCTAAGTATCTGATTGAAAGAACTCATTTTAATTTAATTTTAAGCTATTTGGCTCTAGCAGATCACACGTTAGACAATCTCGACACTGAAAATCCCATGAGTTCCATCAAAGAGACCAAGGAGACCTTAACTTCTGCTCAGGAGAAGTATGAGGCTTATTTAGGACTCAAGTATCCCTATTTGACTGAGGGGGATGAAAAGCCTCAAGAGCTGATTGATTTGAAGAGCTCACTAAAAGAATTGAACTCTAAGTTGAAACTAACTGAGCAAAAAATAAAGATTGAATCCCTAACGTTTTCAAAAGGGTTGCAATTTCTTTTAGAGCAAACTGATCAGCAACTTTTTCGTTTGAATGCTTATCTACAAAAGGAACTGCCAAAAGATTTTAAAAAGTATCTGTTAACCAAACAGCATATTTTTGAAAAATCAAAGCTTCCCTATTGGAAACGCGTAGAAGAAATTATTCAACAGCAATATGAAGAGGCTGAAAACGAAGTCTTGCATAAAGATAAAGTAGCGCAAAAACAAGATGAAAATTTTGAGCTTCAAAGTAACTATCGAGCCCTATTTGACCAGGCAAATAACCGTCACCATACTGCTTTAGATTGCTTAAAGGAAAATGACTTGTCTAGAAGTCGTATTGAATATGCCAAGGCTAAATTGGATCTGACGCTTATGCGTTTAACTGAACAAGCTCAAGATTGTTTAGAGCATTGCTTAAAAGAGAAGATAGCTTTAAAAGAATCTTCTGAAAGATATGAGGGTCAAGAAGGTTACGCAGCTTCTTTAAACCAAGAGATCCATCATTACAACACGATGGCATATGGTTTGGCTCACAATCAAGATGAGAGAATGCGGGCTTTTAAAAATACCTCTAAAGACCGTAAAACATTTTCAAAGCTAGATGAGCTTAGAAAAGTAGAAGAGCTAGACTTGGTTCACCAACTCATTACTCGCCTTAAAGATCGACTAGAGGACGAGCAGAACCCAACCCTTGACAAGCTCTCTAAAGACTATTACCTTTATCTTTTGGCTAAAGTGGAACCTGAAGAAATCCTACTCAAAATCTACGAGAGGCTTAAAGAAAATACGGCACTTCAAGATCAAGAGGTTCAAGTTATGGACCACCAGTTTTTTGCTCTTCTAAATCGTTTTGAAGTTCAAAGTCAATTCTCCTATGACGAGGCTAAAAATAAGCGTATTCATTACACGCAAAGTGCTCTTCCTACTGTAAAAGAAAAGATTATCCAATCTGAACTTAAAGAGGCAGAAGAAGGTTTAAAAGACATTTTGATCAATTGGAGCTTCAATAGATTTATGATGTCAGAAATCGAAAAACTGAAAAACAATACAGAGAAATATCAAGATCAAATTCTATTCTCTAAAGCTGACTACGATCAAATGTCTACCCAAAATCAAGAGGTGCTCTCTTGCAAGGACAAACTAGAAGAACCCGAGTCTCATCAAGAGGCCATTCTATTTTTAGAAGAGAGCTTTAAACGGGTAGAAGAGACAAGTGAACTTGCTCTACATGATTCCTTTCAAAATAAAACACAAAAGCTTCTTTTGAAAAATGCATCAGCTTGGATGGATCGTATGATTCAAAAGTTAAAAACAGAAAAGGCAACTTCCAAAGAGGTTTTATTAACTGGGATTAAAGAGGAAAAGTTAAGCCTTGAGTTTGTCAAACAAGCCGAAACTTTGAATGTTGCAAAACAAGAAGATAGCGACTACTTTCAAGCTCTTTCTGTGGAAAGTCAAGACTATCCAATTTCTAGTGTCCAAACATTTGAAGAACTCTTTTATGATGAGGAGTCAGAGGCAACAGCCAAGTCAGGGGAGTCTACTCGCAACAGTGACGTCCTTAAATATTTTAAAGCAGGGCTTGTCGAAGCAGAATCTGCACTAAAACTTTTGAGCAAAGATACAATCAAATGGGAGGATGTTGCAACTAAACAAAATCTCACAATAGAGTACTGGCAAAAAGCTCTAGAAGCGTATGGACAAAAGTCAAAAGATCAAGATTCAGATCAAGGCCAATCTAATCAAGGAGGGGACTCCCAAAATCAGGAGAATCAAGGAGCTCCAGACCAAAAGGGGGATTTAGAGGATGCAAGTGTTGCTGAAATGGAGCAAGATGAAATGGATTCCTCTAAGGATAGTTCTCTAAGAGATATATTACAGAAATTACAAGAGATGGAACAAGACGATCAAATCTCCCCTAAGATTGAACACAAACCAAAACAGGGACTACGTCCATGGTAAAGCGATTTATTTTACTTTTCTTTTGTGTTCCTTTTATGCTTGCAGCTGCACCAGCAAACATTCAAGTGGAAATTGATAGTGAGCTGGCTTCTGAAAATCAGCCTATCACAGGTAAAATAGTTGTGGTACATGCTGAAGAAGATCAAATCGATGAGAATACCTTTCACTGTCAAAATGCAGAACTAACCGTCCAACTTTTAAGTGAAGGTAGACAATCTTCTATTACCATCGTCAATGGAAGACGGGCTGAGTCCCACCAGACAATTTCTTGCTTTTACTTTGAAATTCCCGGACAAGAAAAAGGCAAACATCGACTTTCTCCTATTTCGGTGAAAGTTGGAAACACCACCTATAAATCAAGTCCTACTCTCTATCAAATCTATGACACTGAAGCTCATTCAGATTTCAACCTTTATAGAGAAGTAGAAGCCCCCATGATTCTCTACCCTGGACAACGCTTAACTGCTTACTACCGCCTTTCTTTAAGAACACCAATAGAACGTACGCGTGATCATTTACCTCTACTTAATCCAGAAGGTTTTAAGAAAGTGGGCGAAACAAAAGAGCGTTTATATAGAAAAGGAAATACTGTGATTTGTGAATTCTCTCAAGAACTAGAGGCTCAAACAGCAGGAAGTTTTGATGTGGAAGAATCTTTTGTTGAGGGACTCGCTTACAGAGAAGATTTCTTTTCTAGACGTGTTTATAGAAAACCAAAGCTACGAGCTAAAGCAGCTCCCATAACGCTTAAAGTGGCCCCTTTCCCAGCTGAAAATCGTCCAAGTTCTTTTGAGGGAACAATAGGTGATTTTCAAATGAAAGTAGAGCTTCTCTCTGATAGTGACGTTTGCGTTGGAGATAAAGTAGAACTTAGGATCGCTTTTTCAGGAAAAGGAATGGAGAATCTTAAACTACCTCAGTTTTCCAAACAAAAAGATCTAAGGGAAAATTTCAGATTTAATGACCTGCCGGTAACAGGACAAATGATTGGCGGGCAAAAAGTTTTTTACTTTGACCTAAGGCCAATGAAAGAATCTATCCAGGAAGTACCACAGCTAGAGTTCTCTTTTTTTAATCCAGATACACGAGAATATACAACACTTAAAAGCTCACCTATCCCTTTAAATATCGCTCCACTTCAAGTGAGCGCGACCCCTAAAAAAATAGAGAAAGAGGACCCTCTTCCTCAAACTGTTGAGCCTCCTAAAGAAAAAGTAGTTTCTCAAGATATTGCAAAGGCGCCCTCCTTAATTGAGATATCAGGAGTTTTTCCTATAAAAGAGATGGACCTTCAAACACCTCAAAACAGATCTTTTAAAACAGGTTTGCTTGTTATATTAATGGGACTTCTAGGAATACAACTTCTTTTGAAAAAAGTTCTATCTCGAAAAAGGAATAAGACAAGCGCTACCCTTTTAAAAGAAGCTTTTAAATACTCCTCAGAACTTCAAAAATACCACCTGCTTTTAGAAAAAGCTTTTCAAATTCGACTGAAAGAGAAGGGCTATATTAAAGGAGACTGCTCAGTAGATCAGCTTCAAGTACACGGAATTGTAGGGGAAGTAAAGCACTTTTTGACGGATATTCAACACGCTCTCTTTTCTGGGGAACAAGATTTTGATTTTAAAAAGAATAAGAAGATTGCAGAAAACCTTTTTAAACGTATTGGAGAGAAGAGCTGATGAAGCGACTATTCTTGGTTTATTTGATTTTGATCACTCCTCTTTTTGCAGGTTCTTTAGAAGATGCCCACCAAAGTTATCTTCTAGGAGAAAAGGCTACAGAAACTGAAGAGAGAGAGCGCTACTTTAACCAAGCCTTAAAGTCTTATTCAGAAGTTGAATCAGAAGATGCAAAACTCTTTTTCAATATTGCCAATTGCTACTATCAGCTCGATAGGCGAGGAATGGCGATTTGGTATTATCATAAAGCTCAAGCTTTAGCTCCACGAAATAAGAAGATAGAGCAAAATTTAAATAGAGCGTATCAGCAAAGTGCAATGACTCCTTCAGCAATGGAAAAAGTAATCAGTCAGCTTTTTTTCTTTCATACAAAGCTATTACCTTCTGAAAGACAAATGTTATTTTATTTATTTTCGCTGACTGCTTTCATGCTTCTCTCCCTATTTATCTGGTTAAAGAAGCCCCTTTTTAAAACCCTATCCATTTATGCTTTAGCTTTACTAGCAGTTATGGGAACAAGCCTTGTTGTATCCAATCAAAGTAAACACTTAAGTGCTATCCTAATTCAACCTAGCCTTATTCGCTGTGACGCTGGGAAGCATTATAAAGAAGTTGATTCAAGGCTTGAGCTTGCTGGGCAAAAAGTTAAAGTTTTAGAAATTTCCCCGGATGAAAAGTGGGTCAAAATTAAGGTGCCTTCTCATCTAGAGGGATACGTGCCAGCCGAAAAAATAAGAATGCTCTAGTTTTACTTAAACTCGTATTTTCTGATCTTTTCAAGGAATTCGTCTCTACTCTTTTCAGTCATATAGCCCTTTCGAACGACTTCATCACATAGGTAATCAGCTGGGTGATAGCCAACCATTAGCTCAGGCTTGTTAGGGTAGAGATACTCTGTTAAGCTTAGGAAAGCTTCATAGAGTGGAAAAATATGATAGACAATGTCTCTATAGGTATAGTCTTCTTCACGGTTCATGATCTCAATTAGTTTGACAAGACGTTCTTTAAAGGCCTTTATTTGGTAGTGCCCAAGTTGCTTGTGAGGAAGGTGTTTAAGTGTAGATTTTCCTGCAGAAGACTTCAGATAATCTGAAAATTGTCTGAATCTATTCTCAAAAGAGTTCACAAAAGTTTGCACACTTTTTTTAAGGGAACCTGTAATTGGAACATCTGCTTGTGGAAATATCAAGAGGCCATTTCGAGTTGGCAAGTGGCATTGTCCTTTACTATCTTTAATAACGTGATTACTGTGAAAGAAAGATTCTTCATTGTCAAACATAACAATGGAGTGGCTTCCATCTTCTTTTGGGACAAAGAAGAAATTACCCACATGTAAATCTCTATTTCCAAACATCACAGCTGCGAAACCTGCTTTTAAAAAGTCCTCCATTGAGATACTGTCGATAATTTCTTTTTGAAGGTCTACCTTTTCTGACTGAGCTGGAGCTTCCATAAAAGATCTAGTATCTGTTTCAAGGGCTGCAGGAGCTGACTTAGATGCACTTGCAATCGGCTTTTGAATAAGTTTTGGCAAAGGTGCTGATTGAGCATTATTTTGAGTAGGAGTTAAAGTTGGAAGTTCAGTCACTTGATCAGGAATTTTTACAGACGAAGTTATTTTAGGCGCTAAAGCACAAAAGTCATCCCAGGAAATTCCGCGCTGAAAAACTTGTATACTTCCACACTTGTCTTTGATGGTCTTTAATTTAGTCGGAACAAACGCATTTTGAACGCCAAAAATAATCGCTGCATCATAGACTAAAGCTTCCATCGAAGCAGCTCTACTCGCATTTTTAAAAACAGCAATATTGTCTCCAGTGCTTTCGATACTTTTGAGGAAAAAGACTACATTTTGATTGATTTTTCCTCCCTCTTCCTTTCCTCCAGATCCAGGGATAGGAATTAGCTCTTCTTGGTTGTTAGCCCAACTTTCACTTGCTCGGCAGACCTCAAAGAGCTCAGCTTGTCTTTCAATCAAGTCCTGTTTAAAAACGGGCTTAAGCCATTCTGATTTTCCAGCTTTTAAAGCTAGTTGTAAAAAGAGCTCTTTAGAAATAGCATATTCTTTGATTGCTTCAATTTCTATTTTTAAAGCTTCAGCCTCTTCTCTCAGCTCTTCCATCGAACTAGATTCAATCTTTTCTCTGAGGATAATTTCATCTTTATAGTAGGCGTAAATAACTTCTTTGAGCTCCCCAACATCCATCATAGGGTCTATGCCCACTAAAATTTCAGAAGATATAATCGAAGGCCTGGTGAGCGACCTATGGCAAATTCTTTCATCAAAAGTATTTAAAAGCTCTTTTTCATAGCGGATAAAGAGCTCAATATTTCTCTCCCACAGTATAATTTGCTCGTGAGTTAAAGAAGGGCCTTTATAAGCGTAGCGTAGTCTATAATAGACCTCTCGCTGAGTGTATTTTAAAAGGTGATTGAGTAGACGAGTTTCAGCAGACTTAGTTCCATGAATCTTTTCTCTAAAAGAGGATTCAACTTCAAAATAATGACACCAGACATCAAATCTATTTCGGTTACTTTCATTGAGTGTTTTGATCCCAGCTTTTTTAAGTTGCTTGCAAAGTGCTTTGACAATTTCAGGATTGTACTTCTCTAAAAGCTCTTTTTCATACTGTTCCATTTCTGTTAGTTGAAGGGAATCTTGAGCTATAGTATTAATTTTTTCAGAGACTTCATCATCTGGTAGCTCAAGAGAATTTTGGAGCAGACTACCCTCTTTTTGAGTGAGCTCCTCGTTGGGTAGATCAAAAGTGTTTTGAATCAAAGTCTCTATCTTTTCAGAGAGCTCCTTATTCGAAACTTTAGTTTGAATAACAGGTTCTGTTTGAGCCTTTTTAAGCCTGGCTTCTTCTGCTGCAAAAGCGGGAGAAGAGTTGAGAGTTGCAGGAGCACTTTGTATCTTTGAATGTGATGAAATCGATGCCATAAGTAATTTGGATTTTTTTTTGCATATATTTTATTCTTGTCGTTGATTATCTACAATTTAAAACATTTTTTGTAAAAAAATTACTTTATCTTTAGTGGGCTAAACTGAAGATAGTCAGCAGCTACTAGTTGGTAAGAGATTCCATCCTTTGTTCCAAAGAGGGGAGGATGGTCAGGCATAATGTTGTGGATATGTCCAAAAACACAAATATCTATTTGATGCTTTTTTAATAAAGTGTGGACCTTTGAATCCTTTAGATTATAAGAAAGGGGAGGATAGTGGGTCATGACAATTTTTAATTTTGAATCCGGATTCATCTTTTGTAAGCTTAGCTCCAACCTATGGAGCTCTTTTTGATAGATCTTCTCGTTCTGTTCTTTAGTTAAAACAGGTGATTTGGGATTTGCTTTAGGGTTTACTTTGAAATCAATCACATCACTTGAATTATACTCTGAGGAGTCCCAGAGTCTAGAACCTCCAACAGAGACCTCTTCAGTGTTCCAAGCATCATTTTGCAAAGCTAAGATGCTTTTTGGAAGTACTTTTTTTATTTTGGATAAAGAACTCCACCAGTAATCATGGTTACCTCTAATCATGATCTTGGTTCCAGGAAGCTGATCGATCCAAATCAAATCCTCTTCAGCTTGCTCAGGAGTACTCGCCCATGTGATATCTCCAGGAATTAGAACAAGATCGCCCTCTTTAACGCTCTTAGACCAGTTCTCTTTGATCCTCTGCATGTAATTTGACCAGCTCTCACCAAAGTCCTCCATTGTTTTTTCAGGACAACTCAAAGATAAATGCAGATCCGCTATAGCCCAAATATTCATAAATTGTAGAAAAACTCTCGATTTGACATAATAGGTCGCAAAAAATAAAGACTGATTTGTATCTTAAACCATGAAAATTTTCAACCGCTATCCATCTGATGTGTTAGAGAAATTCGCTCTTAAGCTTAAAAGAAGGGCTGGAAAGACTAAACGCTACTCTCAGTATCAGCTCAACTCCTACCTAAATAGAAGAAATAAGAAAGCACCCCTTAAGCTTTTATGTGTCTTTGATCGCAGCTGCAACATTCGCTACTTAACCTGGGTGCTAGAATATCAAAAGGCTTGGGGCTGGATTACCTTTAAGGTAGTGAATTTACTTGAATACCTCAATGAAGATGAATCCAAATATGATCTTCTCATTTACCAAACATGGTCTTGCGAGATCGATTATGCTCCCCATGCTGATCAGAAGTTTTTAGCTTCTCACTTGCCAAGGGTACTCTTTGATGCCCATGCAAGTGGATCTTTTGATACCTACTATCGATTTAGAGCTCCAGAGATCCCCAGAATTAAAAATGCCCCACATAAACAGTTTTTAAAAGACTTCAACGTAATTAGTAAGACTTCTCACCCAGTTGAAATCATCAAAGACAAAGACAAAACTAAAGTCGTTGATCTCTCTTACTGTGTGGGTCTTCAAACACATGCTGTGCGCCCCAAAGTTTATGAGCGTATTATGCCCTATCAAAATAGATGTCGAGTAGATCTAAAAAACAACCAACATAACTATGTCTCCTACTTAAGGCGCGTTCGGATTTCAGTGAACGTCCCAGGCTATGGAGAAGGAAGTTTTAGGCACCTCTATACACTCAATGCAAAGTCACTACTTTTAGCTCACGACTCTATTGAGCCTATTCAACTTTTGCCTTTTAAAGATTTAAAAGAGGGAGAGGACTACCTCTCTTTTAACTTAGATAATCTAGATGAAAAAATAGACTATTGTCTTAGTCATCCCAAAGAAGTCGAAGAGATTTCTCAAAGAGGGTTTCAAACTTTCATGGAAGGTTATGACCTTAAAAGGTCAGCAAGAGAACTCTACCCTCATTTGCAAAAGATTGCTCAAGAAAGTCTTGTTAAGTAAGCGTTCCAGCCAGCTTCTTGATACTCTAGAGCTTTTTTAGTAGGATCAGCATTTTCATAGATGCCTCGCCCCACAATAATAATATCTGTACAATCTTGAGTAAGTGCTTGCTCAGGTGTTCTGTATTGTTGCCCAAGAGCATCTTGATTCTCTTGCAGTTGAATGCCTGGTGTCATATGGATAAAGGCAGGGTCTTGAGAAACTTGCTTCATGCTAATAAACCCACCTACAAAATCAGAATGCTCTTGAGCAAGTTTAGTTACTTTCTCAGTATAGGCGGCATCCATTAAATTGTCTTTTGAGCTCATTTGAGCAAGTAAAAGAAGAGCTTGATCACGACTTCCTTTTTTAAGCCCTTCTATGACCCCCGGACCCACTACCGGATGAGCATTAATAATATCTGCCCAAGAGGAAATTTGGTAAATGCCTTTTTGATACTGCAGGCAAACGGTATTTCCAATGTCTGCAAATTTACGGTCTTCAAAAATTAAAAACTGATGCTTTTTAGCAAGCTCTTTAAGCTTTTGAACCAAATCTAAATCAAAATCTTCAACAACATCAATATGAGTCTTTAAAAGACAAAGATAAGGGCCTACTTCATCAGCTAGCTTTAGCAATTCTTTTTTTTGAGTGACATCCGCTGCAAGAGCTAGATTACTCTTCTTTTGCTCCATTAGCTCAAAGAGTACTTTAATTTTAGGATGCGTAGCTTTTGATGCTCTCTCTTGATAAGATAAATGTATCATGAAGGGTTCCTATTTAGACTAAATTCAAATAACTCTATTTTAAACACTTTTTACTTATAAAGTGTAGCCTCCATCTATAATCCAATCAGATCCGGTCACAAATTTTGCCTTATCAGAAGCTAAGAAAACGACTGCGTGAGCAATGTCATTAGGCTCGCCCATTGATCCAAGAGGGGTTTTTTGTCTCCAAATTTTCCTTAAGTCAGCATCTCCTGTCATTTGTGTTTTGATGTAGCCTGGAGAAATTGTATTAACTCTGATTTTATGTGGGGCCCATTCGTATGCCAAAGTTTTAGTCAACATACCGACTCCGCCTTTGGCTGCGTCGTAGTGACAATGCGTGTCAGGTTCAACCACAACATGACTGCAAATAGATGAGATATTAATGATGGCACCTCGCGCTTGTGCTTCAATCATTCTCTTTCCGACTTGCTGAGCGCAGAGAAAAACACCAGTCAAGTTAACATCGATCATGCGTTGCCAGTCTTTATAAGCTAAGTCTTCGGCTTTGCACATACCCGCTATCCCAGCATTATTCACAAGTGTATGTACTTGCCCAAATTCTTCATAAACTTTCTGTACCATAGCAATGACTGAGTCAGGGTTGCCAACATCACACTGCACAACAATAGCTTTTACACCGAGTGCTTCTACTTGCTGAGCAACCCCCTTCGCATCGTCTAAGCTACTATTGGCAACAATGGCTACATTGGCTCCCTCTTTTGCAAGTTCTAAGCAGCAAGCTGCTCCTATCCCTCTTGATCCACCTGTAACAATTGCATTTTGACCTTGTAACGACATAGAAATTGCTCCTCAGTATTCTAATTAAAATATTAAGATCCTATCAAGAAATTATCATTTTTGAAACCAAAAAGAAAGGGCTGTAGTCGAAACTACAGCCCTTATTAGCTTATTCGTTATAAA
>CAYGMF010000012.1:9516-19390 GCA_964351075.1 uncultured bacterium | reverse complement strand
AAAAAGAAAGGGCTGTAGTCGAAACTACAGCCCTTATTAGCTTATTCGTTATAAAAGGTTAAAACCTAGTAACGTCTTCCGCCACCACCGTTTCCGTTACGGTTTCCACCGCCACCGCTTCTAAAACCACCACCACCGCCACCAGTGCGGTTTTCTCTTGGTCGTGCGATATTGACAGTTAAAGCACGTCCTTGAACTTCAGTAGAGTTTAAAGCGTCGATAGCTGCCTGAGCTTCTTCTTCAGAACTCATTTCTACGAAACCAAAACCTTTTGAACGACGTGTTTCACGATCAACAATAACTTGTGCTGAAAGAACTGAACCGTGAGCTTCAAAAATATCTTGTAACTCGTTGTCGTTGATATCATGTGATAAATTTCCGACATATAACTTTTTTGCCATGATTGGACTCCTAATAAAAATAATAACATACAACACAAATCAACTTAACTACACACAACTAAGTGGCTTATAACTGATTCATACTCGTTCTTTAGCTGGAGGAAAAGTATTTCCCCCAAGAATTCATAAAAGAACAGCAACATTATAACTTTATAAAGAGATACTTTACTAGTAGATTCTCAAAACCTGAAAATATGAGCCTACTCAAAAGGTGATTAAACCCTGAAAGTAAACTATTTTCTTTAGTTAATGAAGTTAAATAAAAATTTAATTTGATAGAGTTTTGAGAATATAATTGTCAGTTATCTCTTTTTTGTGGTATTCTCTTAAGAAAATCAAATTTTACTTATCTTATGTTAAAGACATCGAGCGCAACATTTATCGTCTCAAGAGCTTTAAGCTCTATTTCACTGATTATAGTCCTGTAATACAGGATTCTTTTTAATTTGTTTTAGAGGATTTTATGGAGTTAACAAAAAGAAAGACTAGTTTTATACCCCTAGGTTTTGCCATATTCGCCATGTTTTTTGGTGCAGGGAATTCTATTTTCCCACTGCTTATCGGCACTCAAGCTGCTAACAAAAATATCTTTGCAATCTCTGGTCTCTCTATTTCTGGAATTTTAATTCCTATGCTCGGTTTAGTTGGAATGATCCTCTACAATGGGGACTATAAGGCTTTCTTTTATCGCTTAGGAAAAGCTCCAGGGTTTTTCTTAATCAGTTTAATTATGATTGTCATAGGGCCCTTCGCAGGGATTCCAAGATGTATCACCCTTTCCTTTGCAACCCTTAAGCCGCACTTAGGGTCTACTCCTTTGATTCTTTTTAGCTCCTGTACTTGTGCCGTTGTCTTTTTTAAGACCTTCAAAAAGAGCAGATTGATAGATATCTTAGGCAAAATATTGACCCCTATACTTTTGACTTTTTTAACCATTATCATTGTAAAAGGTCTCTTTGGAACCAAAGAAATGGCGATGGTCAGCGAAAGCTCTACGCATATCTTCCTTCAGGGATTGACTACGGGTTATCAAATGATGGATCTTCTAGCTTCCTTCTTTTTTGCAACCACTGTCATGACCTGTTTAAAAAAGAATGAGGATGGTTTACCAAATAAAGGCTCAAGCTCTCCTGTGCTTTTCAAGTCAGTTGTTTTGGCTGCTGCCCTTTTGGGTGTTATCTATGTTGGATTTAGCTTTGTCGGAGCTTCTCATAGCGCTTCATTTCAACACCTTTCTAAAGATACTCTATTAGCCGCTGTTGGCTTGAAAGTCCTAGGGAGCCAAATTGGAATCGTGATGGGTATCGCCTTTGCTCTAGCATGTTTGACCACAGTGATAACCTTAGTCTCAGTATTCTCAGACTTTATTCATGAGGAATTTTTTAATAAGAAAATTCCATATGTGGTGTGTATCGTTTTAACGCTCGTCGTAGCCTTCTTCTTTTCAAATCTTGGCTTTGATGGAATCTGCAAAATGGTGAACCCCATTGTGAATATTTGCTACCCAGCTTTGATCCTACTGACCTTCTTGAATATTTTGTACAAGCTTTATGATTTTAAGCCGGTCAAAATACCTGTTTTACTGGTCTTCATAGGTTCTTTCTACGCCAATATGATGCTCTAAAGCCTCAACAGGTGAGTCAGCGAGTAGCCTTTTACTGTATTCCATATAGATGTGGACTCCATAGAGTCCAAAAACCCCTATTGTGCAGTAAGCTATCTTGCTGATTCTTTCTCCTAAAAGGACATTAAGAACCTCAACATTAAAGAATCCCAAAATACCCCAACAAATAGCTCCAATTACTATTAGGGACATTGAGAAGATATTTAATACTTTTCTTAAGTTCGTAAACATTTGCGAATCCCACCTCTCTTTATTGAAATCTATACTCGTTGTTGATAGTCTAATTTCACTTTAAATAATAAGAAAAATTCTAATACCCTGGAGGCTTTCATGGACTACTCAGAAGAAATTGCTCAATTTTTACTAGAATGCGATGCTGTCAACTTCAAGTTTGATCCCCCTTTTACCTATACTTCTGGGCTGAAAAGTCCCATCTACTTAGATAATAGAAAGCTTATGTCCTACCCTAAAGTGAGAACAAAACTCATTGAAATCTATTTAGATGTTGTGCGAGCACTTCCAAGCTTCAAGGAAATAGATATGATCTCAGCTACTGCTACAGCAGCTATCCCAATGGGGGCTCTACTAGCAGATCACTTAGATCTTCCTCTTGTTTACGTGAGGATGAAATCGAAAGAACATGGTCTTGAAAATCAAATTGAGGGATCGTTGCATACAAAAAAGAATGTATTAGTTATAGAGGACCATATCTCTACTGCCAAAAGTTTGAAGGCAAATATTGAGGCAATTCGAAAAGCTAAAGGGTGTGTCCACTATTGTATGGCAACCACAAGTTATGAGAATCCACAAGCTCTTCAAACTCTAGCTGCTCTAGACGTACAAGCTATACGTCTAGCAAAAGGAGAAGAAATAACAGAATTTGCATCTAAAAAAGGACTCTTAACTGCTGAAGAGAAATCAAGTGTAAACCAATGGTTTCAAAGCCCAAACGATTGGGTTTCAAAGTGCTCTTCTCCTCATTAGACACCCATTATGAATATTCATGAACATCCCCACTATTCTTTAGCTAAAGCTATTCTCATCTATATCATCGCTGTTTTGTTTCTACTTTATGAGATGGGACTTCAAGTATCTCCAAGTGTCATGGCTTTTCCTCTTATGAAGGACTTTCATATTGACTCCGCAGCACTAGGAGTAATGGCTGGGTGCTATTTTTACTCATACTCCATTATGCAGCTTCCAGCGGGTCTTATGTTTGACCGCTTTGGAGCCAGGCTGTTAATTACCTTTGCACTTCTAATCTGTGTAGCTGGAGCCTTCTTCTTTGGGAGTACAGAGACCGTTTACATGGCTGCTTTAGCTCGGTTTTTAATAGGCTTTGGATCGGCCTTTGCCTTTACAGGGGTCCTGGTGGTCTCAGCATTTTGGTTTCACCCTCAACATTTTTCTTTTTTAGCAGGTATGACCCAATTTTTTGCTGCTTTAGGCGCACTGGGAGGGGCATTTCCTATGGCTCTTGCTGTTGGAAAGTTTGGTTGGAGACCTGTCATTATTGTCATTGCTTGTTTTGGGATAGTACTCTCGTTTCTAGCTTGGTTGATTATTAGAGACCATCCTATAGAAAAGTGTAGCCCAAGTCTTGTCCAGACACCCAAGGTGAAAGAAAGTATTAAGGAGGTTTTTACAAAGAGTCAAAACTGGTGGTCTGCATTTTCTGCTTTCACAGCTTGGGGGCCCGTTACTTTATTCGCTGCCCTTTGGGGAGGCCCTTTTTTAATTACCCGCTTTAAGGTCTCTAATGAACTAGCCTCTACGAGTATCAGTGCAATATGGGTTGGAGTCGCTATAGGAAGTCCTTTCCTCGGTTGGCTTTCTGAGAAAATTAAAAAGAGGGTAGCTCCTCTCATTGTAACTTCTTTGATTGGACTATTTTCTACCTTGATCTTAATTTATGTGCCCAATCTTCCTTTCTGGACAAGCTATATTTGGCTGTTCTTAGTGGGAATAGCTGCTTGTTCTCAAATCTTGACGTTCGCTGTGATCAAAGATAGAAATAGACCTTCGGTCTTAGCAACAGCTATGGGTTTTAACAATATGGCAGTGGTATTAGGGGGAGCGCTCTTTCAGCCTTTAGTAGGCCTCATTTTAACTTGGTCTAGAACGGGCGCTGTTGATAAAGACAATCCTGTCTATACAATTCATGAATTTCAGAACGCTCTGATCATTATGCCGATCTGTTACCTTGTCTTTTTTCTCGTGACGACTTTCCTTCTTAAAGAGACTCATTGTCAGCCTCTCTACCTCAAAAAACAAGAGGCTAAGTAAGAAACTTAGAAACTAGTGTGATTTGTGCATTTGGTGATAACGAAGCGCCAAAAGAGGATCCCACATCATACCTGTTGCTGTTTGTACAAAGTCGGCACCCTTTTCTCTAAAAAGGTCGATATCTCCTGGTTTCATCACACCGCCTACCCCTATTAGAGTAAGATCAAGGGCTTCTTGCTGGTTAATTCGGTGAGCTTCTTCCATAAAATCGAGTGCAACATTGAAAATGGCAGATCCACAAATACCACTTTTTAAACGACTAGGGCCCAAAGCTGGCTTCTTGTTTTTATCAAGGACTTCCATGCTGATCGTATTGATCCCTGAAATAGCTCGAACACCAGCCTTTGCAGCTGCTAAAAAAACTTCTCGCATAAGCTGTTTATTTGGAAAAACTCCAAACTTAAGAATTAAAGGGGTACCCCTCAAAACTGTTGTTAAAGCAAATGCCATTTTATAAACTTCCTTAGGATCTAAATACAAACTCCCTTCCTTTGAAACAACATTAGGACAAGAAAAATTAGCTTCTATAACTTTAGCTCCACAATCTTTGGCAAAAAGAGCGGCATTTTTAAAGTCCTCCATAAAAGAGGAGTTCGCTTTAGGAGTGCCTGTAATGGAAACTACCAAAATTTGGCCAGGCTGAATATGATTTAAAGCTCTTGGCAGGTCCTCTTTTAAAACATGTTGATTTTGAGAGGGCATTCCAAAAGAATTGGTAATCGAAATTTTAGAAAGAGAATCAGGTGCTTTAGAGGCTAAAAAGACTTGAAGGGGAATATCATCAGGATCAAGAAGCTTTAAATTCACATAGCCGCAGTTAGGGAGAGGATGAGCTTCATGAGCATTTGAGCGAATCGTCTTATAGGTTAAGATGTCATACCCTAAATTGGAAGCAAGCGCTGTCCACTTGGAATCAAGCAGGGGACCTGCTGGGACTCCTAATCTAGAAGCTACTCGATGTCCCAAAAAATCAACCCACTGATTTTTAGGGGGCATTTTTCTTTTGGGGATAGGGTGATCAAAAACAGGTCCATCTTTTAAATTTTCAGCGTAGCTTTTATCAATGTCATAAATGGGAGGATGTTTGGGCCACCAAGTTTCTATCATATAGATAAGTTCTCCAAGTTTTGGCAATTGAACACTTGATCTTTTAAAATGGTATAGACAGGCCACCCTTGAAGCTCCCAACCATGATAAGGAGACCAACCACACTTGGTTCTCAAAAACTCATTTTTAACTTCTCGAGTAAGGTTTAAATTCACTAAGACCAAGTCTTTATTAGGCTTAAGCTTAAAAATTTTAACAATATTTGTGTGGGTGAGTTTAATCACCTGGCTGAGAGTTAAGCGATCTTGATGCACAGCATTCAGTAATAGAGGTAAAAGTGTTTCAATTCCAGGGATACCAGAAGGGGAGCTTGGATAGGGTTTCTCTTTTTCTTCTCGAGTATGCGGCGCATGATCTGTTCCTATCCAGTCAATCGTTTCATCTTGAATGGCTTCCCAAAGGGCCTTTTGATCCGCAGAATCTCTAACAGGAGGATTCATTTGCATATAGGTTTTATACTCTTGATAGTTTGAGCTATTTAAAAAAAGATGGTTAGGCGTCGTTTCTGCATAAACACGCAAACCATCTTTTTTAGCTTGTCTAATCAGCGGTAATTCTTCTTTAGTGCTGATATGCAAAACATGGACACTTGCTTTTGGATATTTAGCTGCAAGTTCAATTAGATGAGCTGTTGTCATAACAGCTCCTTCTCTTGGCCTCATTAAAGGATGCTCTTCTACCTTGGGATAAGGGTTTTTAGCCGACTCTCTCTTAAGAAGGCGTTCATCTTCTGCGTGAAAAGATAAACTTAAACCAAGTTCTGCGGCTATTTTAAAAAGCTCTTCTAAAACATGGGGGTCTTGAACAATTAGGTTCCCCGTTGTAGTTGCCAGATAAACCTTAATCCCAATAATTTGGTCTTTTACCTTTTGAATCTGGTTTAAGTGATCTTTTTCAGCTCCAAAGAAAAGCTCGTAGCGCAAGGGGATTTTAGAAGCTTGCAATTGCTCATTAATGATCTCTTTTTTCTCAGTTAAGTTTTTTTGGCTAATGCAAAGCGGTTTGTTATTCGGCATGTCAAAGACTGTGGTTACACCGCCTGCAATCGCTGCTTTTGATGCAGTCGTCCAATCTTCTTTATGATTCTCTCCAGGTGTCCTAAAGTGCACATGGGGGTCAATGAGCGCTGGCAAAACAGTTAAATGCTTAGCTTCAATTTCTAAGTCGTTTGTTGAGGGATAGGAACCTTTTAAATTAGGATGGTTAAGAAATCGGATCATACTTTAATAAAATAGTTTGTTGAGAAAAAGTCTTCTCACAATATTTACAAGTCAGCTTTGTTTGAGCATGCAAAGAGCTAACGTAAAATGCGTGGAGAATATCTTCGGTTTTGGTAATGCAATCTGGATTAGAACAAATGAAAGTTCCCCTTACAAAATTAGGAACTTTGGGCTTGAATTTTCGAGCGACCTGGTAGTCCTCAATAATGCTCACTGTTACATTTGGAGATAAAATTGCAATGTAAGAGGCTTCTTCATAAGTCAGTGCCCTCTCTTCAATTTTAATTAGGTCTTTTTGCGTGTAAGTTTGGCTTTCATAGTTTAGGCCAATTGTTGTTTGGTGTGAGCGATAAGGTTCATTTAATAGCTGGACAATTTTTAAACCTTGGCCTGCTTGAACATGATCAATAACAGTTCCACATTCAATTGCATTTACAGGTCGCGTCTGTGTCGTCATATTTTTGCTCCAAGTACAGAAGCTAAGAGCGCTTCTCTAACATATAATCCGTTTTGAGCTTGTTGAAAATAAGAGGCAAAAGGAGTCTCATCTACTGAGGAGTGTATCTCCTGATTTCTAGGTAGAGGATGTAGAACTTGTAAGTTCTTTTTAGCACCCTTAAGAAGATCTTTAGTCACAATCATTGTCCTTTCTCCATTTTCTTTAAGAGAAGTATTTTCTAAGCGTTCTTTTTGAACACGTGTCATATAGAGAACATCAAGTTTAGGTAGAATTTCCTCTAGCTCTTGATGGATAGAAAACTTAACTTTTTGATTTCTTAGTTCTTTAAGGATAGAGTCAGGCATCTCTAAACCTGGTGGAGAAATAAAATAAAGCCGCATGTTAAAGAGATGAGCTATATAGGCAAAAGAATGCACCGTACGCCCATATTTAAGGTCACCTGAAAGAGCAACATGCAATCCTTCTAAATTTTTTTGAGCTTCATGAATGGTATAGAGATCGAGTAGTGTTTGTGTCGGATGTTGATTCGACCCATCTCCTGCATTAATAATGGGAACGGGACTAATCTCTTGGGCAAGCTTTGAAGCTCCCTCTTTAGGATGTCTTAAAACAATAACATCGACATAACCCCCAATTACTTTGAGTGTATCTTGCAGTGACTCTCCCTTTGAAGAGGAGGTAGATTTAAGATCAACAAAGTTGGTGACTTGCCCTCCAAGTTTCAACATAGCAACTTCAAAAGAAAGACGAGTCCTCGTAGATGGCTCAAAAAAACAATTTGCTAGGATCTTCCCCTTCAAAAGGGAAGGCTCCGGCTTTTTTTTAAGCTGATCAGTCAGTTTAAAAATGCTGAAAATATCACTCTCTGTAAAATCTCTAATAGATAAAATATTTGGCATGCTTAAACTTTAGTTAATCTCTACATTTTTGTCACGAGCTAGAGGGAGATGCTCTTAGGAATACTCCCTCTAGTAACAAAGTCACCATTCTATTTTTTCTCTTCATGCATAGCAATTGTTTTTAGGTGCCAGTCATTGAATGTCATACCATCCACATATCTAGCGTCTGTTTCAGCAAGCTCGGATGTCGAGTGTATTGGTTCATCCATGGGGGGGTCAATAAAAATAGCCAAAGTATGACGGGCTAATCCCTCTACCTTCGGATTAGGCTTATTCACTCTATGTTTTGTTGCGACCATTTTACCATTTGTCATGAGTTCTCCGACTTCACCCACTTGAAAGAGAATGCTATCTGGATCAGTTAGTGCTCTTTGATAAACATCGCCTACTCTAATCTCAAGACCTGCCCCAGGAGGTTGGTCAACTTTTTTCCCATCTACACGATACTCAGCTGTAACTAGTCCAGTGATAAAACTATGGTCCGTGTGCTCACCACACCAAAAAGGGTTTTGATCAGCTTCTTCACAAGGAGTATAGTGAAGCATTCTTCCAAAGCCTTGTGCACCCGGCTTGGTGAGGCTTTTAGCGGATTCAGGGTCTACTGATTGGGCCAGAAGAACTCCAACGCTGTGTATTGTTTTAGCTAATTCTAGAAAAGCGGGTTTGAGGGGCACCCCCTCTGGCCATTTATTGTGAGGAAAATCAGGGACATTGGGATCGAAGACGGAATAGTAAGAAGCTTTGGTTACATCTGCATGCTCGCTCCCAGCGTATCTCTCGGCACCTATATCATACCCTAAGTAGCTATATGTATCGCCGACTCCTCCAGCAGCAACGTGAGCCTTTTCTTCAGCTGATAATCCAGAAAATGCAATTGCAGCTTCAAAATAGGCCTGGCGTTGCTCAGAAAAGTTTGGAACGTGTGAAATAGCTACAGCTCCGTCTCTCTGCAAGGCAGATGATAATCGGCCGATTGAATCTGGATCTTGAGCTGTTAATTGTCCGTAAGTAATGGTTGTTACTTCTAAATCTCTAGATAGAGCCAAACCTGCTCCAGGTGCTGTACATAACATAAGATACTCCTATTTTTAGTTGAGAGTGAGTTAAGAATTAGTATTTTAGGATTCTTATTTAATAGATGTCTATGTTTTTTTTGCTGACTCGCTACGCACTAGAGGAAGCAGCTCTTCTACCTTTTGAAAGACTTCATCAGGAAATATTCTCTCCATACAATAAGGCTTTTTACACTTGTGGCCAATACACACTTCACAGGTTTTAGGTTTTACCATAAGTCTAAACCAAGGTGCTTCTAAGTGAGGCCAACATAGATCATGTGCTGTAGGAGAGAAAATGGATACAAGGGGAATCTTTTGAGCTAAAGCCAAATGCATGGGGCCAGTATCGTTCGTAATAAAAAGATTCATTTTTGAAATAAGAGCAGTGCTTTGTCTAAGTGGAAGCTTTCCAGATGCAATAACTACTGGAACTACTTGGTTAATTGCTTCAGCAAGTGGGGCTTCAGCTTTGTTTCCAAAGATTACAATTTGAGCATCCAAGTTCTCAGATAGCTTTTTAGCGAGGAGAATAAAGTGACTTAAAGGCCACTGTTTAAAAGGTTGGCTAGCTCCTGGCTGTAAACCAATTAAAAGAGGGGCCTTATCTAGTCTGTGTGCTTGAATAAAGCGATCTGCTAATTCACTCTCTTTTTGTGTCAAAAAGAGCTTAACCTGGTGATCTTCTCCTTTCACTCCTATTGTTTGGATAAGGGATAATCTTTGTAAGATTGGGTGACGAAGACCTACTTCAAAAGGTTCTGATAAAAGATGTGCAAAAGCTTTAGCATGTCTCTTAAACCCAATAAGTCTTTGAGGAGCTAA
>CAYGMF010000012.1:7817-9416 GCA_964351075.1 uncultured bacterium | reverse complement strand
CCCCAAAGAGTATCCCCAATACCTGTTGTACTAATGACTAGGATTTTTTTAGGGCTCGCTGTATATGTTGCTTTTTTAGGAATGCCAAAACGCTTTAGAAAGCGAATCCATCGGTTGACAACCCGACTTCTAAAGTCCACTTTATGCCCCATGGAAATCCTGCCATGACTTAATCGTCTCTACATGCTCTTTTTGCTGGGATAAGCACGTTAAAAAGAGTTGGGCTATTTGTAAATTGGTAATCAAAGGAATATTGTGATCAATTGCCATCCTTCTAATTTTGTAGCCGTCTGTTTGGTTGCCCAAACTATTCTTACTCGGGATATTGATAATGAGGTCAATCGATTGATCAGTAATAGCAGAAGCTGTATTAGGCTCTAGCTTTTCACTAATTTTGTGAAGAAAAAGTGAGGCAAGTCCATGCTGAGTTAAAAAGTCATGGGTGCCTTCCGTTGCATAAAACTCCCAGCCTTTATCTTCTAATAATTTTAAGTAGGGTAGAAGCTTATCCTTTTGCTCTCCCGTAATACTTAAGAAGAGTTTTTTTCCTCGCACCCGCTGCTCCGTTGCTTGCCAAGAAGAGTAGAAAGCTTCCAAAAGATCATCGCCTAAAGCGACGACTTCTCCAGTAGATGCCATCTCTACATGTGCAACAGGATTGGACCCTTTTAAACGGCTATAGGAGAACTGTGGGGATTTAACCCCTACAAAATCAAGTTCTAGAGTTTGATACGACTGTGAGCGATACTTATTTAAAAAGATCTTTGTCGCTATTTCGATCAAGTTTTGACCCACTGTTTTAGAAACAAAAGGGAACGATCTTGACGCTCTTAAATTACACTCAATAACCTTGATGTCATTATTTTGAGCAATGAACTGGATATTAAAAGGACCTGTGATTTTAAGAGCCAAGCAAATCTTTCGAGTAATCTTTTTAACTCGTCTAATTGTCTCTAAATAGAGCCTTTGAGGAGGCAAGACAAGGGTTGCATCTCCAGAGTGAACACCCGCATTTTCAATATGCTCAGAGATCACTTGTATTTCAACCTTTCCATTTTGAGCGACCCCATCAATTTCAATCTCTTTAGCATTTTGGATAAACTGTGAGAGGACAACTGGATGATCAGGTGAAAGCTTAAGGGCCTCAGACAAATACTTTTTAAGCTCAGCTTTCGTGTAAATGACGTTCATTGCAGCGCCCGATAAAACATAAGAAGGCCTAACTAGAACAGGGAAGTCTACCTTTCGCACAAAGGCTTCAGCTTCTGAAAGAGAGCCCGCCTTTATCCAATCCGGTTGGTCTACTCCAAGGGTGTTTAGAAGGGTGGAGAACCGCTCTCTATTTTCTGCCTGGTCGATAGAATCGACAGAGGTTCCCAAAATAGGGTACTTCCATTCACCTAGTGGCAGCGCTAAATTGTTTGCAATTTGTCCCCCAACAGAAATGACAACCCCTTGAGTTTTTTCAAAGTCTAAAATGTCTGCAATGCGCTCAAAAGAAAGCTCCTCGAAGTAAAGACGATCAGACTCATCATAATCGGTAGATACCGTCTCTGGATTTGAGTTAATTAAAACAGCTTTTTGCTTTAATGCTCTAAG
>CAYGMF010000012.1:0-7717 GCA_964351075.1 uncultured bacterium | reverse complement strand
CGTATTTCTTTTTCTGTTTTCTTAAAGAATAAAGCAAGCGTTCGATCAGAAAAGCCAAAACGCTTGGCTTTCAATAAACTCTCTTTGGTAAGAGCACTTTTTTTAAGCTCTTTTTCAAAAAGAGCTAAGCGCTCTAAATGATTTAAAAACCAAAGATCAATGTGAGATAAGCGATGAATCTCAAGGGCTGTATGCCCTTTTAAAAGCCATTGGTAAATAGCAAAGAGGCGGCGGTCTGTTGGATTTTTAATTTCCTTTTCAGGAGCCTTGATCTCATCGGGATAGTCTGAAAGACCATTCGCTCCTATATTCAACATGCGAATCGCTTTTTGAAGAGCTTCACAAAAAGAGCGACCAATTGCCATCACTTCACCGACACTCTTCATTTCAGATCCAATAGATCTACTTGCAGCTTTAAGTTTTGTGGTGTCCCATCTTGGAATTTTAACAACTAAGTAGTCTAGTGCAGGTTCAAAAAAAGCGGACGTTTTTTGAGTCACGCTATTTCTAATTTCATGAAGCCTAAAACCCAAAGAAATTTTAGCAGCTACAAAAGCTAAAGGATAGCCTGTAGCTTTGGAAGCTAAAGCACTCGACCTTGAAAGTCTTGGGTTCACCTCAATAACTCGGTAGTCTCCATTCTTTGGATTGAAGGCATACTGAACATTACACTCTCCAATAATATTGAGGTGTCGAACTATTTTAAGAGCTATAGTCCTTAAAAATTGATACTCGGTGTCGTTCAGAGTTTGAGAGGGAGCGACCACAATACTCTCTCCTGTATGAACCCCCATCGGATCAAAATTTTCCATATTGCAAACAGCAATGGAGTTTCCATCTTGATCTCTTACAATCTCATATTCAACTTCTTTCCAACCTACTAGATATTCCTCGACTAAGATTTGAGGAGAACTTTGAAAAGTTTCCTGAGCCTTTTTTTCAAGTGCTTGTTTGTTTTCAATGCGTCCAGCGCCCAAGCCTCCCAAAGAATAGCCTGCTCGGATCATAACCGGGTAGCCAATCTTTTCAGCGGCATCTAAGGCTTGCTTCACAGTTGTACAAGAATAACTTAAAGGAGTTTTGATCTTGATTTCTTTGAGGATGGTTTTGAAAAGTTCTCTATCTTCGCTTTTACGAATAGTATCAATAGAACTTCCTAAAACTTTGACCTTATAGCGATCTAAAACACCTTCATCAAAAAGCTCTAGCCCAAGGTTTAAAGCGGTCTGTCCTCCAAATCCAAGTAAAATGCCGTCCGGTCTCTCTTGCTCAATAATCTTGGTAGTCACCGCTAAATTAAGAGGCTGCAAATAGACCTTATCTGCCATCCCAGGATCTGTTTGCACCGTCGCAATATTCGGGTTAATTAAAACTGTTTCAATCCCTTCTTCTTTTAAAGCTTTGATCGCTTGAGACCCTGAATAGTCAAACTCACCTGCTTGACCAATTCGAAGACCTCCTGAACCTAAGATTAAAATTTTCTTCATAAGGATTCGTAAAACTCTTTAAATAGATAATTCGTATCTAAAGGACCCCCATGGGCCTCTGGATGAAATTGCACAGAGAAAAAAGGAAGCGATTTATGGCGCACACCTTCAACAGACTCATCATTTAAATTAATAAAAGAGACCTCCCAATTCTTAGGGAGTTCTTTTGAAATCGCATAGCCATGATTTTGAGAGGTAATTACACACCTCTTTGTCTTCAACTCCATACAAGGTTGGTTTTGACCTCGATGGCCATAAGGCAGTTTATAAGCCTTTCCTCCAGCTGCTAAGGCTAACAGTTGCATCCCTAAACAAATACCAAAGATAGGTTTTTTCTTAGCTAGCGCAAGTCTTACATGCTCAATGGTTGTTGTATAGGTAGCTGGATTGCCCGGTCCATTTGAAATAAAAAGGCCGTCATAATCTTCTTCTAGAAAATTGTAGTCGTAAGGAACTCGCTCAATTTGGATAGGGTATTCTAAAAGATATTTCATCTGCGCTTCTTTCATTCCACAATCAAGGGCTATGACTTTTTTTGTTCCCTTGCCATAAGTTTTTCTCTCAGGAACCGTCACAAGTGAAACCAAGTCTTCTTTATTGGGATTGACAAACTCATATTTTTTGAGTTTTTCTGTAGTCATTACTCCAAGCATCACCCCTTCTTTTCGAAGTGTTTTCGTAAGCCTTCTTGTATCCACCTGAGTAATCAGTGGGACATTTTGACTCTCAAGCCATTTTAAAAAAGAAGTTTTGGACTGATGATGACTCTCCTCATCGCAAGATTCATTGATAATGACTCCAGCGACATGGATCTTTTTAGATTCCCAATCAACAGGCCCTGGAACGCCGTAATTACCAATAAGTGGGTAGGTGAAACAAAGAATTTGTCCAATATAAGAAGGATCAGTCAAAGACTCTACGTAACCTGTCATTCCTGTTGTAAAAACAACTTCACCAGAGATGGTCTGGAGGGTGTTTTTAGGAGAGTATCCCTTAAACTCTGATCCATCTTTTAATTTAAGACACGAAGGAATCATCAAAATAACTTATTCTAAGGACAAAGACCTTGAAAACCTAACAGGTCTAGGGGATATTTGCAAATAAAAATGTAGGGTGAAAGATGGCTTTAGCTCTTTATCGACGATTGTGTATAGGTCGAGTGCCTCGAGGTGCACGACGGTTTGGACGAGGTGCTTCTTCCGCCCTTCTAGGTTGAACCCCCATGAAGTAATCCCAAAGGCGGGCAACTCTACTCTTCAAAGGCCCCCTGCAAATTGGACAAGTATTGTGATCCTTTGCTCATGTCTCTAAACAAACTGCATGAAACGAATGCCCACACAGTGGCGTTGCTGTCCGATGCCACCAGTAAATGGTATCTATACAGATAGGGCAATCCGCTAGCTCTTCTTTAAACGCTGCTGTGAGTTCTGGAAGCAGGGCTGAATCTGGGCTGATTGCATATATGGACATTTTAAATTCACTTCTTTTTAGTTAACCTTCACTAACAATTATAAATTAATTTGATTACTTTGTAAAAAATTATTTTAATAATGGAGATCTGGGGGACTTTAATTAAAATGCTTAATGTTAGATATTTATGAATGTGAATGGTCGCTGCAATGCTGAACTAGGGCATAAAAAGAGAGAAAAAGGGAATAGAATATTATGTATCTTAATATAAGGTATTTATATATTTTTCTGACTAAAATACGGGTTGTCGTAAAATGGTCTCGACTAAAATACGACTTAGGCTAATACAGCTCCTTAAATAGCTGTATTTACATGAATTCAGCTAGTTTAGTGTCTGTATTTCAGATTAATGGTGCCTAATGAGCATCTGGTTATTCAGGAGAGAGGGATCCATAATGAGCTTCTCTATAGTATCAATCCAGGCAGATTCATGGTTGAAGGCAGAGAGTCTGAAGGTATTGAGCCCCTTGTTGCGGACCATCGGCATGTAGTCTCTCTCCACTTCATGGAGAGTTTCGATATGGTCAGATGTAAAAGCTAAGGGGATAAAAATGACGTTTTTTTTGTTTTCTGAGTGGTCTTGAATATTGAGGCAAACATCTACAGTGTACGGTTTTAACCATTCTCCAATTCCAAACTTCGACTGGTAGCAGAGCATGGACTTCGCTTGTGGAAAATACTCAGAAATCGCTTTGAAAGATTGCTCACACTCCCTTTGGTAGGGATCGCCTAAAGAAACAAATTTTTTAGGAAGGCCATGAGCTGAAAAGAGCAGCATCACCGATTCCTCTTCTAGCTGATTCTGTCTCAAAAATGAGTCAATACGATTACAGTAAAGATCAATGAAGGGCTTATGATTTGCATAAGACTTCAACCACAAGAGCTTTGAAGATATTTTAGAGGAAAGCTTGCGATCAAACCATTTTGCAATACTCCCAGTTGTTGAATAGCTAAACTGGGGAAACATAGGGAAAACATGTGTCTCCTCAACATTAAGATTGGACATCTCTTTAATAAACTTAGAGTGAGTAGCAGGCAAGTAACGATGGAAAGTCAGAACAGGAATATCTAACTTTGTGCGTAGGCTCTCAGCTACCTTTTCAGTCTCTTCATAAATAGGGGACTTGCCACCAATTCCTTTGTAGTCTTTGGCAATGTTCTTTGCTCTTTTTTTAGCGATCCTTGAAAAAATATAGTTGTGAAGGAAATCGGGCATCGATGTTCTAACTACTTCTTTGTCACAAAGAAGGGTTTTTAAAAAAGGCTCAATCTCTTTGAGATCACGGGGACCTCCAAAATTAGCGAGTACTAGGGCCTTTTTTTTCTTGACTTTAGTAGGATTGGTTTTCATAAACAAATTTTTAAAGGTTAGCTATAATTTATGAAGCGATTATTCCCACTTTTTCTGTTTTTTACCATCCTTTTCTCAGGTTGTTCCTTTACGAGTAGTAAAGGATATTTGATAGGGATAGACCCTAGCTTCTCTCCAGCAGTGCTTGGTGGGCAAGCAGATAATGTTTATGGTTTTACAGTGGATCTTATCCAAGCCATATCGAAAACTACAAAAGTAAATTTGAAGTATGCACAAACAGGCTCTGAAAGCCTATTTTCAGGTCTGCAACTAGGAAACTTTGATGGCGTCTTATCCAGTATAAATCCTCAAAATTATGAAAGTGAAGTCTATGCTGCTTCTAATCTCTACTTTATGACAGGCCCTGTGTTAGTTGTACCCGAGGCTTCTAATTTGACTAGTTTAAGCCAATTTAATAGCAAAATAGTCGGAGTCATCTCTAATTCAGATGCTTTTTACATCGTCCAACAATATCCCCATATTGTGATCTCTACCTTTTCAAACCCTGCCTTTTTGATGGAATCTTTGAACTATGGAGATGTCGATGGCGCTGCAGTCGCTATTTTAGAAGCGCAAGCCTTTGTTAAAAATCTCTACAATAAAGTATTGAAAGTTTCTTCTCGCCCTCTTAATGACGATGGACTTCGACTCATTACAATTGTGAATCAAAAGAAAGACCTTATAGAAGTTTTTAATCGAGGTTTAGAAGAGTGTAAGAAAAGAGGCATCTACCAAAATCTCTTAATGAAGTGGGAGTTGAACTAAAGCTTTTACTTCTGAGAATCAGGATTGCCATTTCTTCCAATATAACATTGATCGACTTCTAAAAAGTCTCTTTGAGTCTGAGCGTGAATTTCAGGATCCAATTCTTCAGGCTGAATCTTCCAAATATGATCGTTGTAATTTCTGATCGATTCATCTGAAGAGAAAGGCGCCATAGAAGCGATATTATGCAGAGCATACTTTCCCCACTCCTCAGGTTTTAAATAGAGCTCTTCGACTTTCTTTTGAGTTTGATAGTAGGATTCTAAATCATGTAAAACAAGATAAGGGTCAGGGTTAAAGCCTTCTAACAAATAATGGTAAATTTGATGTAGAACATGCTCTTCAAACTCATTTTGAGTAAAGGTTTTATCAAGTAGGGCATTGAGCGCTTTTTTAACTTTAGGGTTATCATCGTAAATAGACTTGGGGTAGTAGTTCATGTTTTCCTTAAAACTCTCTACTTCATGTCGATTACATCCGAATAGAAAGGGCCACCACTTGTCGGTTACAGCTTCTCTCATTTCAACATTAGCTCCATCATCCGTTCCAATTGTCAAAGCGCCATTCATTGCAAGTTTCATGTTTCCCGTTCCAGAAGCTTCTTTCCCAGCAAGAGAGATTTGCTGAGACAAATCTGCTGAGGGAATTAGAATTTCAGCTTTCGTGACATTGTAATTTTCAATAAATAAAATCCTCAACGAATCTTGAGTTGCAGGATCTTGATTGACTTTCCGAGCAACGATGTGGATTAAGTAGATGAGGTCACGGGCCTTTTGGTAGCCAGGAGCAGCTTTCCCTGCAAAAATAGCAGTTCTCTTAATGGGGTGACTTTTTGGATCCTCCAAAAGCTCTTGATAGATGATGATTAAGTGAATCAGTTTTAAAAGCTGCCTTTTATATTCATGGATCCGCTTAATATGCATGTCAAAAAGAGAGTCAGGCCCCAGAGGAAACATGTTATTTACAAAAGGATCGTAGGAGCGAAACTCTTTGTTGTACTTGGTGATGTAGTCAGAAGCGAGCTCTTTGTTTTTTCTTTTAATTTCTAGGAATTGGTGTATGGAGTCATGGTCTTCTGCAAAGTCATGGAGGCGACTAATTTGCTTAAAGTCAGTCTTCCATTCCTCTCCGATACGCTCAGTAATAAACTGTGTAAGGAGGGGATTTGCATGAAAAAGCCAGCGTCTTGGAGTAACTCCATTAGTCACATTGAGAAATTTTTCGGGATAGAGATTATAAAAGTCTTTAAAAATACCCGCCTTTAAAATTTCAGTGTGAAGTTTTGCAACACCATTGATTCGGCTCGATCCGTAAATTGCAAGGTGTGCCATTCGAATTTGCTCATTGTGAATTAAAGAGAGTTTTTCAAAACTCTCTTCTTCTTGCTGCTCTAGGGGTAATGATTTTCTAAACTGTTCATTTAATTTTACGATAATTGCATACTGTCTAGGTAGCAACTCCTTAAAACGCTCTATGCTCCACTCTTCCAAAGCCTCTACCATTACCGTATGATTCGTATAATTCATGCAACGCTGAGTGGTCTCCCAAGCATCATTCCATTCAAAGTTATGCTGTTGCATCAAAAGACGCACTAACTCAGCAATGATCAGAGTAGGATGAGTATCATTAATTTGTATGCAAGCCTTATCAGGTAAGTTTTTTAAATCAGAGTTACAGGCTAAATGTCTAGACAGAATGTCTTGCAAAGATGCTGAAACAAGCAAATACTCCTGCTTGAGCCTGATCCTTTTACCCACTTCATGGTTATCATTAGGGTATAAAACATCTGTTAAAATCATATTTTCTGCAGCTTCGTTGAGGTTCCCTGCGTTAAAGGTTTGCAACCTAAAGTTACGAGGGGACTCTTTGGTAGACCAAAGCCTTTGTGTAGCCACTGAGAAATTATCTCCTTTATTGTATCCTACAATTGGAATGTCGTAGCAAAGAGCTTTAACTTCTTCATAATCAACTAGCTCTTTTGTGATTTTGCTCTCTTCACCCCCATTTTTTGGGGTATGTCCTCCAAATTTTACCTGGTACGTTTTATAGTCACGTCTAAATTCCCAGGGGTGTGCTCTTAAAAGCCATCGATCAGGACGCTCTACTTGGCTGCCATAGCAAATTTCTTGTTCAAAAGTCCCATATTGGTAACGCAGCCCATATGCTATAGTTGGTATTTTTAGAGTGGCTAGAGAATCTAAAAAACAAGAAGCTAAACGTCCAAGTCCTCCGTTGCCAAGTCCAGGCTCTCTCTCGCAATGTACCACATGATCAAAGTCACGATTTAAACGCTTCAGCGCTTCTCTTGAAAGTTCTTCAGAGCCTAAATTGTGAATTGTGTTATCTAAAATTTTTCCCGGAAGATACTCCATCGATAGATAATAGAGCGTTTTTGAATTTTTCTTGCGGTAAGTATTGTAGGCAGTTGACCAGTTCATCATCACTTCTTCTCGAAGAGCCATAGATAAAGCATCAAAAATCTCTTCATCAGAAACTTGATGAAACAGTTTACCCTGACGAGTAATCAGGTAGTGCTTAATTTTGGCGACAAGCTTGTCAACCTGAGCGTTAAATAAATTGGCGTCCATAGAGCATCAAATAGGGTTATCTTTTTGATATACCCACTTGACCTATTTTGAAATAG
>CAYGMF010000011.1:32345-36597 GCA_964351075.1 uncultured bacterium | reverse complement strand
CCTTGTACTCTTTACTCTTCAATCAATGAGGTTCCCTTTAAAGATCTTGATCTCATCGCTTTTTCTCCAGGAGTTAAAGAGGATCATCCCTTAATTCTAAAAGCAAAAAAAGAGGGGATTCCTCTTATTGGAGAGATAGAGTTGGGAGCTAAGGAGCTGAAAAATCCTTGCATTGCTATTACAGGGACGAATGGTAAATCAAGTGTTACTTGCCTGATTGCTCACATGCTTAATTCTGTAGGGAGGCGTGCTCTAGCTCTTGGAAACATTGGGGTGCCTCTAACCTCAATGATAGATGAAATCAAAGATCAAATCTTAGTGGTAGAGCTTAGCTCTTACCAAATAGAAGTTCTTAGATCCAAATTTATTGATGTGGCTCTTCTTTTGAACCTTACTCCTGATCACCTAGATAGGTATGGAAGCTTCAAAGCCTATGGGTCCTCTAAATTTCTCATTCAAAACGCTCTTAAAGAAAAAGGCTCCTTTCATATTGAAAAGGGGGTTTTAAAAGAGTGGAAAGATGCAATTTTCTGCCAAGACCTACACTTCTTCAACTCTTCTCTAGATGATCTATTGAAAAGAGTTGAATTGGATCCAAAAAGTGCTCTATTTTTTAAGCAGATGAGCGCTATAGAGCGATTAAATTGCTCTGCTGCAATTGCTGCATGCAAAGAATTTTGTATAGAAGATAGAGCTTTAGTTTTAGGGCTTCAAAGCTTTATTGGGTTGCCTCATCGCTGCGAGTTTGTAAAAACTGTCAATCAAGTCGACTTTTACAATGACAGTAAAGCTACAAATCTAGCTTCTGTGATAAAAGCTGTAACCTCTTTTAGAACTCCATTAATCATGATTATGGGTGGAGAAGATAAAGGACTTGATTTTTCCTCTCTAGTCCCTTATTTTAAAGATAAAGTAAAAAAAATTTATGTGATAGGTGAGGTTCGAGAGAAAATGCAAAGAGATTTTAGCTCTAAGTTTGATGTTCAAACTTGCTTATCTTTAGAAGAGGCTCTTCATTTGGCTTATAAATGCAGCCAGCCTAAAGATACCGTTCTTCTAGCACCAGCCACCTCTAGTTTTGATATGTTTCAAAACTTTGAACATAGAGGAAATGAATTTAAAAGGATTGTGAATCAATTAGAAGGAGAACAATCATGAGTCGTCGGGACACTATTATTATTGCGGTTTTAATTAACGCATGTTTACTTGTCATTTTGTTTGCTACCGCAGTAACTAAAAAGGAAGATGTTCCTTATTCTTCCCATAAAGAACCGGCGCTTGTTCCAAAGCCTTCTGCTATCAATATCGAAGATGTTGAAAGGTCTATGGTTAAAGAGAGCTCTTTTTCTCAATCCAAAGGGCAACTCAACAAACCCGTTTTACCTTCTCAAGTGCCAGAGTTTACTCAAGCTAAAGCTCCAGATCCAAAGCCTGTAGCTCCTGTAAAAGTAGCAGCTCCTGTTCAACCCTATATTCAGATTACAGTAAAGCGTGGGGATTATCTCGATAAGATTGCCAGAGAAAATAAGACTAGAGTCGACGAGATCATGAAACTCAATGAGCTCTCATCCACTCAGCTTCGAATAGGTCAAGTTTTGAAAATTCCAACTAGTCAAAAAGAAGAAGGAATAAAAGCTTTGAAGCAGGCAGCCCCTAAGCAATATGTGGTGAAAAGTGGTGATACGCTTTGGCAGATTGCTAAAAATCATAAAATGCAAGTGAGTGATTTATTAAAAATGAATCACATGAGTAGTGATAGCGCTAACCGTCTGCAACCAGGGGATACCCTACTTGTGCGTTGAGGTTTAATTTGGAAAAAAAACTCACCTGGCAGTCCTTTGTACTCTTTGTCTGTGTACTCTCTGTCTTTGTCTTAGGGATTGTAATGGTCTTCAATGCAAGTTCAGCAGATGCTTTAGAACGAAGTTTATTCCATAGAACACACCATGCTCTGATCAGGCAACTCTTTAACTTTTGTGTAGGAGTACTCATCTGTCTCCCTTTTTGGTATGTCGATTACAAAGAATGGGTTAAAATAAGCCCGCTGCTTTTAGTGCTTCTTATTATAACGCTGCTGCTGGTTTTTATACCTGGAGTGGGTAGGTGTGTGAATGGAGCTAGACGGTGGATCGTCATTGGTAATTTTGTGGGGCAACCTTCAGAATTTGTAAAGATTGTGATGCCTCTATTTTATATTTATAAAGTTGTCCTTGAAAAACATTCCTCTAAAGACCTCTTAAAGACCTTTGGTCTTATCCTTATTCCGCTGCTTCTAGTATTAGTAGAGCCTTCAAACGGACTGACCGCGGTGCTTGGAGCCACCTTTATTGTACTCCTCTTTTTAAGCCGCGTCTCTTACAAATGGTGGCTATGGCCTATTTTGGCTTTCACTCTTATGGGAACCGTTGCGGTTATTAAAGTTCCTTATATCCAAGCGAGGATCCAAAGTTACCTGCATCCAGAGCAGGATCTGCTTGGTCGCGGGCACCAACCTTTCCAATCCAAAATAGCTACGGGATCAGGTGGTGTTTTAGGACGGGGGCTTGGAAGAAGTATTCAAAAACTTAATTACTTGCCTGAAGCGCAAAATGACTATATTGCAGCCATCTTTGCAGAAGAGCTTGGATTTATAGGAATGAGTTTACTCATCTTTCTCTATATGTTTATTGGTTTCTTGGGATTTTCAATCGCCCTTAAAGCCAAAGACCCAAGAGCTGCTATCTTAGCAGCTTCTTTAACCTTTTCACTTTGTTTGCAGGCTTTCTTAAATCTCGCCGTAGTTTCTGGGCTTATGCCCAGCACTGGTTTAAATCTACCTTTCTTTAGTCAAGGAGGAAGCTCTTTGCTTGCCAATATGATTGTAGTTACCCTTTTACTTAATATAGCAAAATCATCAGCTGGGGAAGAGTCTTTAGAATGGCTAAAAAAATCCTGATTTCAGTAGGGGGGACAGGGGGACATGTGTTCCCTGCAGAAGCTTTGGCAGAGGAGCTAAGCCAAGAGGGATTTGATTTACTTTTTGTAGGCTCTAATCTTTCCAAAAATCCCTATTTTAATACTCAAAAATTCTCCTATATAGATATTGAAGCGAGCTCTCTTTCTTTCAATAGGCACTGCTTTAAAAATGGATTTTCTATTTTGAAAGGGGTGGTACAAAGTTTAAAAATTCTAAAAAATGAAGAGCCAGATCTGATCATTGGCTTTGGAAGTTTTCATACTCTGCCCCTTTTACTTGCAGCGCGTCTTTTAAAAAGGTCATTTTATCTCCATGAGCAAAACGTGCAACTGGGAAAAGTTAACCGTCTATTTGCAAAATATTCAAAAGCTTTAGCTTCAAATTACCCTATAACTATTCCTCACTTTCCTAAAAAAAATAAGACTGTGAAAATGCCTCTTAGGTTTTGGAAACAAAGTCTGCCTAGCAGAGAAGAGGCACATCGAAACCTATCTTTAGACCCTCAGATGACAACACTGCTGGTTTTTGGAGGCTCTCAGGGCGCTACCCGCTTGAATAAAGTGTTTTTAGAATCTCTTTCTCACCTAAAGGAAAAGAAGTTCCAAGTGATTCACCTCTTAGGCTCTTTAGGAGATGTAGAAAAGACTCAGCAAGAATATTTGAAATGGGGGGTTAAGGCTCATGTGAAAGATTATGAGCGCGACATGTTTATTTTACTTGCTGCTGCAGACTTTATCATAAGTAGAGCAGGAGCAAACAGCCTCTCAGAACAAGTGGAACTTGAGATCCCTTCTCTCTTGATTCCATACCCTTACGCTTCTAATCACCAAGAGCATAACGCAGACTACATGGAACAAATCGTGAAAGGGGGAATCAAATTGATGGAAAAAGATTTAAATGCTAGCTTGTTAGCAAAGCTCATTCAGAACTTTTTAAGTGATGAAATTAGAGAGGATTACATTCAAAATATTAAAACTTATAAAGAGATGCGAAACACTCCAAGCTTCGCAGACTTTATAAAAAAAGAGATCAAGCACTATGGCAGAAAATAAATTTCATCTAATTGGAATCGGAGGCATTGGAATGAGCGCTTTAGCAAGGCTTTTGCTTGCTCAGAATCACTCTGTCTCAGGAAGCGATCTCTCTCAGAACGGGGAAACTGAAAAGCTTAAAAAAGAGGGTGCTCAAGTTTTCTCTGAGCATACAAGCCAAAACATTCAGGAAAAAGAGACGACCATTGTTTACAGCACAGCTATCTCCGATGACAATCCTGAAATGGTGAAAGCTAAATCCCTT
>CAYGMF010000011.1:29227-32245 GCA_964351075.1 uncultured bacterium | reverse complement strand
TTACAGCACAGCTATCTCCGATGACAATCCTGAAATGGTGAAAGCTAAATCCCTTCAATGCCCACTTTGGCACAGATCTGATCTTCTGAGCTATCTCATGCAATCTTATCAACCTCTAGCTGTTGCAGGCACTCATGGGAAAACCTCGACGTCAGCCTTGTTAACGCATACTCTTATTTCTTGCAGTGAGAGCCCAACCTATGTTGTAGGTGGAATTTTAATGAACCAAAAGACGAACAGTCAAAAAGGCACTGGCAAATACTTTGTTTTGGAAGCTGATGAAAGTGATGGTTCACTACTCAAGTATCACCCCTATGGGTCTATTCTAACCAATATGGAAGAAGATCATCTCGATTATTATTATCGAGATCTCTCTCATATTCGAGAATGCTTTACTCAATATATTGGCCAGGTTAAAGATCCTAACGTATTTTTTTGGTGCAAGGATTGTCCTAATTTAAGAGAGCTAAATCCAAAAGGTTTTAGCTATGGATTTCATAAAGAGAGCGATTTAAAAATTGTCTCTTTTAGGCAAGATAAATGGAGTACTTTCTTTTCAATAGAATTTAAAGGGAAACGGTATGAGGATATAGAGCTCTCTATGATTGGGCAGCAAAATGTCTTGAATGCAGCAGCAGTCTTTGGGCTATGCCTACAGTTAAATATAGAAGGTGATGGAATTCGAGAAGCATTTCAATCTTTTAAAGGGATTCGAAGAAGGGGCGAGAGAATAGGTACTTGTCAAAATATTGAATTTGTAGATGACTATGCGCACCATCCAACAGAAGTTGAATACCTCTTGAAAAGCATTCGAAAATCTTTTCCTCAAAGAAGAGTTTTAGCTCTTTTTCAACCTCACAGGTATTCGAGAATGAAGTATTTTCAAGAAGACTTTTCTAAAGCGTTTAAGAAAAGCTCAGAAGTATGGCTTACAGAAGTTTATGCAGCAGGAGAGCCTCCACTAGAAGATTTTGACCCCAAAGAGTATGCCTCAAGGATTGAAAAAGAGTCTTTGGTGCCTGCTTCCTTTGTTCCTAAAGAACAGCTTGTTGAAACTCTTCTTAAAAAGCTCAAACCTCATGATGTAGTCGTGACCATTGGGGCTGGAGACATCACCCGCTATGGACGAGAAGCTTTTAAAGCTCTTCAAGAAAAACCTGTAAAGTTAAAGGTGGGAGTCATTTGTGGCTCTAGATCTCCTGAGCACTATATCTCTTTAAACTCTTCCAAGTTCTTCATAGACGCTTTAGATCCAAATCTCTATGACACAACAGTTTTTAAAATAGACCTCGATGGGAATTGGCAAATTAAGGGAGAAGAAACTAGCGAAACTTTATCTCAAACAGTCTTTGAGATGCTTCTTGCTTGTGATCTTTTTATTCCTATTGTTCATGGGCCTCATGGTGAAGATGGGATGATCCAAGGCTTTTTACAAACGCTGAAAAAACCTTATGTGGGGCCTAATTATATCACTTGCGGGTTCACAATGAACAAGGTTTGGACAAAAGCGGTGATTGAAAAAGCAGGCATTAAAGTTGCAAGATCCACATGGTTTACTCATAAAGAATGGATCAGTAGCCCCAAAAAATGTATTCAAAAAATAGAAAAAGAAGTTCCTTATCCACTCGCTGTGAAACCTGTCTCTTTAGGCTCTAGCATTGCAATCTCTTTTGCAGGAGATCGCAAGGAGTTTATTCAGGCTGCGCAAAAAGTCTTTGAAGTGGAAGAAAATGTTCTTGTTGAAGAAAAGATAAAAGGAAGAGAGTTTGAAATTTGTATTTTAGATGACGATCCTCTTACTTGCCCAAGGCCAGGGGAGATCTGCTCTAAATCTAGACAGTACGATTATTCAGCTAAATATAGTAAGGATCCCATTGTAAAAATTCCTCAAGCAGATTTGGATCCAAAGCTTATTCAAAAGTGCCAAGTGATGGCTAAAAAAGTTTATAGAGCAATACAAGGAAAAGGATTTATCCGTATAGACTTCTTTATCAATCAAAAAGGGGACCTTATTTTTAGTGAAGTTAATCCAATGCCTGGATGCACTCCCAAAAGCCTCTTCCCTCGAATGCTAAAAGCTCATGGACTTATGCCTAAAGCTATTGTGGATCAAATGGTAATTAATGGCCTTTATAACCATAGGCTCAACCGTAAGGTGAATATGAAGACGCAACTATTTGCTGAGGCAATTGAGCATGTCTCTCAATAAAAAAGTAAAACCTTTCTATGCCATTATAACGATTGTTATTTCAGTCTTTATTTTTACAGGTTTGCCTTTTCTCTTTTTTCATGCGCAAAGTCAAAAGGTTAACTTTTATAAAACTCAAGAGAGTCACCAAATTCATCAAATTCTTCAAAAAGGCCCTGTTAAAGAAGCTCTTAAAACAGTTCACTTGTCAGAGCTACTCGAACTCTCTCTTGATCAACCACAAAACATCTTTGCTTTTGATTTAAAAAGAGCTGAGCAGCTTTTACTGAGCACAGGGGTGATTTCTTCTGCACACGTGACGCGGAAGCTGCCAGACACCTTAGAAATCGATTATGAGGTAAGAGAGCCTATTGCTTATCTAGCTGACTACTCCAATACTGTTTTAGATCAAGAAGGGGTGATCTTTCCGTTAAGCCCTTACTTTACACCCAAAATCCTTCCTAAAATATATTTAGGTATTGAGGTTGATCCTTTTATGTATGGGAAAATAGAACACGAAAAAATGGATCTAGCTTTGAAAGTGCATGCCTTAACAGCATGCTTAAATCTTCAAAAAGGACTTTTTGTTGATCAAATAGATGTCTCTCACATCAAATCTGAAAGTCTTGGAAAACAAGAAATTGTCCTAACCCTCTATGAAACCCTTGGAAATGAATCTTACATCCGCTACCTAAGACTCTCCAAAGAAAATTACGAAGAAGAGTTTATGAACTTCTTAAACTTAAAAGCAATGAACCTACCCAAGAATCTAGTTGTAGATTTAAGGATGTTTCCGAACGCTTATTTAACCCCCCTAGATCTAAAATGAC
>CAYGMF010000011.1:12631-29127 GCA_964351075.1 uncultured bacterium | reverse complement strand
GTAGATTTAAGGATGTTTCCGAACGCTTATTTAACCCCCCTAGATCTAAAATGACTTGCTGTTATATTTTTTGGACAACAGGTTCTCTTGAAGAAGCAAAGAAAATCTCCAAAGCCCTTTTGGAAAAAAAACTAGTAGCCTGCGCAAATATCATCCCTAAAATCCACTCACTTTATACTTGGAAGGGAGAAGTGCAAGAAGACGATGAAGTTAAAGTGATCTTTAAAACAAAAAGTTCTCTTTTTGATACTGTTGAAAAAGAGATTTTAGAGCGATGCTCCTATGAAACTCCTGAAATCTCTAGTGTTCTTTTAAATCAAGTTCACAAACCATACATGGAATGGTTGAATAAAGTGACTTCTTGACTCGAAACTTATTTCTCATTCAGACACTTAAAACGTGGCTGTACTAAGCCATCAATTTCTACAGTCTCTAAAAACATAGCAAGTGGCCTGATCCAGACATCTTGCTCTCCATAAAGAGCTTTATAAACAACACATTCTTCTAAAGTTTCACTATGGCGTCCAACAGAGAGCACTTGATAGCGCTTTCCTGAGTAGTGTACGTAAAGATCACCTTCTTTAAGGGATTTGGCCTCTTGTGAAAAAGGTTTTAGGGGTTCTCTTTCAATTTTCATAAGATAAAACTCCTTTTAGTTAGAATTAAAAAGTTCCTTCAGCGGCTGTTCAAAAAGAGACAGCGTATGCTTTGTAGAAGCATTAGGCTCTGAAAATACTTTGTTTTTCTCCTCTAGATCTTTGATTGCTATTAATTCAATCCCTTTGGATTTATAGATCTCTTCAGAGTTTAAAAATTTCCCCTCTATCTTTTCAACTCCATTATGGAGATAGAACTTATAAGGACTCTTTTTGTGCTGCGGACGAAAAGAGAGGATAAAGGAAGGGTCTTCAGAGAAGATAGAAGTTCCTTCTAACATTTTTTTAGGGTAGGAAATTTGCAGTACATCAAAGAGTGTTGGGAAAATATCCACGTGAGAAGTAAGCGTTTGCACCTCTTTTTTTTCAAATCCCTTTGGGAACTTATAAAAAATAGGGACGTGTGATTGAGGGAGGCAAAGATCTGTTCCATGAAAGTAATGGCCATGTTCCATAAACTCTTCCCCATGGTCTCCTGTAATGACGATAATTGAAGAGTCGTAGAGATTTTCAGCTTTGAGGTGGTCACAGAAATCCTGTATTAAAGAGTCTACATACGAGATAGAATTACGATAGCGATTCTTAGTTAATTCTAGCTGCCCCTTTCCTTTATTTGTGTAGTTGAAACTTTGGAGATAAGGTTTAAAAGGGGGTTCAAAATTCTCTGGCCAGTAGTAATGATGGTGAGTAGAGTCTAAAAGAATTGTTACATAGTGAGCATCTCCTTCTTTAAACGAAGAGACAAGTTCCTTAGATTTTTCTATTACCATCTGATCTCTTATTGCAACATCGCCACAAAGATGCTTGGCTTCATAAAGCGTATCTAAAAGAGAATGATCTTTTCCAAAGAGAACTTCTCCAATATTAAAATACTTGAAAAAAGAAGAATGAAGTGCGTCTAGCTTGTAACCTGACTTTTTGAGTGTCTGCAAAGGGAAGCTTCCAGTTTTGTCACCACGTTCCCTTACAGTATGCCAGTGATGGGGATAGAGGCCATTATAGATGGAAAATAAAGAGCAGTGAGTGACATTAGAGTTTGAAGCTGTTAAATCAAACTTAGGCGCTTCCTTTTGGATACTTGTTAGAAAAGGAGCTGTTTCATCTGAGAGGTAGTCTGCTCTTAGAGATTCTATTACAAAAACAAAAATATGAGGCTTTGTAGAGGATGTATAAGAAGTATTTTCAAGAGCTACTTGGAACTCTTCAGGGTTAGGAGGGGGCTTTAAAGAAGCTGTGAAGTGAATCTGCTCTCCTTCTGTTTTAAGGAAAAGGGGATAGATGGGAAGAGCTGTTAGAAGGGATTGAGCCGTGGAGACAGGTAATTTTTTTTGGATGAAATGATCACTTGTATAACAAATGCCTAAAGAAGAACAAGCGAGCGCTAGAGGAAGAAATAGTGAGAATTTTACTTTTTTTAAAGGGAGCCGCTTGTATCCCCAAACCCCTAATAGGGGAAGCGTGAGTGTGAGTAGAACACTTAGCGTAAAATAAAGTGGTTTTACGTCAGCTGCTTCTAGAGCCTCAGGGATTTGACGAATACCGTCAGACAAAAGGACCCCTAAAGAGCCGTTCATATGAATGCTGAGCAATTGAAAGCTAAAGTAATCCAGTGTGGATAGAACGCAAATTAAAAAAGAGGTGTAGATTAAGCAGGTGTAGAACATTTTTGGAAGAAAAGCGCGTACGACACTATGGACTAGAAGAAGAAGGGAGAAGAAGAACAGTGTGTATGAAAGGGGAGCTAAAAAAGAAATCAAAGGAAAAGATCGAGCAAACAAAGCTTGCAGAAGAAAATAGTAAGTAATTGGAATTAAAAAGTAGAAGAGGTTGTGCTCATTTTTTTGTGAGACCATTTTCCAAACAAATGAGCTTTTTTTTAAAAGGGCCCAGCTTTTTTTTGGAAATTGACGAAGTGTTTTTCGATCAAAAAAAAGCACCACTAAAACAATTTTTAAAACAACCCAAGCTATAAAGACAGCTAAATAATAATCGTTTCCCTCTTTTCTATGTGGAATGAAATAGCGTTTTAAAAGGATGGGGCCCAAAACTAAGTAAGTAATCAGATCTGTTTGAAAAAAAAGTCTTCTAGTTTCTTTATCTGCTTCTTGGGTTAGGTAATTAATAAATGCCCGAATAAGAGTGAAGATCAAAAAGAAGAGTGCCATAGAGGCCCCATAGCGAGCAATAACTCCAATCTTTGACTCAAAAAAAACAAGGTAGGGGTGCCTTGAGCACCAGTTAAACATGACTATGAAACCGGAAATAAAAGAACTTAATAAAATAATCGGATGTAGAAAAAAGCTTCTTCGTGTCATAGTTGCGGTTATTTAAATTGTGATAAAATAAAGCAATTAATGAAAAAATACAATAGAGTCTATTATTATGTTTTTCCCAAAAAAATATTTTATGATAGGGTAAAATTAATTTAATTAAAAATGTTTTTCAATGGTTAAAACTCACTCAGACGAGGAACAGATCAAAAAAATCCTGAAAGGGATTTATCAACCTGAACTATTAAAAGTTCAAGGCGCTGAGAAGAAGCGTAAGAAGGTTTTACTTCTTGCAGGACCTACAGGCGTTGGAAAAACTTCTCTCTCTTTGAGAATTGCTTCAAAGCTTAAAGGGGAAGTCATTTCAGCAGATTCTATGCAGGTCTATCGTGGGATGGACATTGGAACTGCCAAAGTCACTTTGCAAGAGCGTTCACTAGCCCCTCACCATCTCATTGATATTCGTGATGTAAGAGAACGCTTTACAGTAGTCGACTTTTTTCATGAGTCAAAGCTTGCTTGTGATTCTATCCACGCTAGGGACGCTGTCCCTATTGTAGTTGGGGGAACTGGATTTTATATCCATGTTTTTTTGTATGGTCCTCCAAACGGTCCTCCATCACAAAAGGAACTTAGGCAAAGACTTGAACAGGATATGGAAAAATTTAGTCCAGAGGCTATGTATGATAGACTAGAAAAGATAGATCCTGAATATGCAAAGACAATTACCCGCCATGACCGTGTTAAAATTATTAGAGCTCTTGAAATCATTACCTTAACTCAAGACAAAGTGAGCCACTTAGATTGGAATAAGAATCATAACCCTATTGACTATGATGTGCACTGTTGGTTTCTATATCGCTCAAGAGAACATATCTACTCAAGGATAGAAGAGCGCTGCGATGCGATGCTTAAAGAAGGGCTTATAGAAGAGGTTGCTCGTCTAGAAAAGGAAGGACTATTAGAAAATCTATCTGCTTCAAAAGCTATTGGATATAGACAAGGACTTGAATACCTTAAGAGCAGTCAATCCGATGAAGACTTTGAACAGATGAAAACGCAATTTAAAAAGGCATCACGCCATTATGCTAAAAGACAATTCACCTGGTTTAGAAAAGAACCAGAATTTCGTTGGCTAGATTTAGATATTCATGATAAAGAAATAGCAGCAGACATAATTATTCAGGATTTTATCCGTCAGGATCTCCCTGATTAAACTTGAATCCTCGTTTAGAATAGGGTATACTTAAGAACAAGTAAACTATAGAGACCACATATGACTGAGAAAGCTTTGGAGAACTTACTAACTACTGACGTCGAAACCTTTATTAAAGGATTAGAGGCTGAAAACTCAAGCCATACAAAGCTAGAAGAGATGCTTAAATACATGCAATTGCAGTTGTCTCATGGGAAAATTAAGCCTCTAAATCGGTTTTGGAAAATGAGAAGCTTTTGCCTTGAAAGGTTTAAAGAAGAGCTTTCCTTTTCAAAGAGAGTGCCTCTTTGGGAAACTTACTGTAAAATAGTCTCTGAGATTACAAAACTAAAAGAAGTTCTAGATGAAAAAGTGGCTTTTCACTCAGAGGAAATAGTTAAAGCTATTGAATCTATTGAAAAAGATCTTGAAAGACTTCCTGAAATCATCACTGATTCACCTCCTGTAGAAATACCTAAGAATTGTCCTTGCCTTGAAAAAAATGCAGCTGCCTACCAAAGCTCTCAAAAAGAGCTGAATACAATCAGTCACTATGCCAAGCAACTCAATGCACTAAAGAGCGATGTTATAGAACTTGAAACACCTCATAAAGAAAAACAACTCCTGTTAGATAGACTTCATGTGTTGGGCGATGTTGTGTTTCCAAGAAGACGAGAGCTTCTTGCCTTAATCAGCAAAAAATATAACGATGACATTAACTATTTTGTATCGATAAACTTTGAGAAGAATGAACTTAAAATGCCGCTTTTTGAACTCAAAGACCAAATCAAAAATCTTCAAGCTTTTGCAAAAGTCGTCTCTTTAAATGTAGGAGCTTTTTCGAATTCTAGAGAAAAGCTAAGTCAATGCTGGGACCAAATTAGAACTTTTGAAAAAGCGCAGAAGAAAGTTAAAGAAGAGCAAAAAGCTACCTTTAATAAAAATGAGATTTCATTAACAGATCGTATTCAGACTCTTAAAGAGAATAAAGCGAACCTATCAAAGAACGACTTCGATCAAGAAATAAATAAGATTGGTGAGTCTATACAGAAAGTGGATCTCCTTAAATCGCAGCGTAAAAAATTAACAGAGCTTTTAGCTTTAATTGATGAAGCTGCTGCTACTAAAAAGATATCTACACCAGAAGAAGATACTTTTATTCAAATCCAAAGAGAGATCTTAGACCTTCAAGAAAAAGCAAAGCACTGGGATTACTTCTCCCTTGTGAATGAATATAAAAGAGTTCAAAAGATCTATACAGACTCTAAACTCTTAGAAACCCATCAAAATAAAATTATGAGAAGGTTCTTTACAATCAAAGAACTCTTAATGGAAAAACTCTTAGAAGAAGTTGAGAATAGAGTAGACATAGAAGAGCTTTCTCCTCAAATTGAAGATTTTAGAAATGGAATCAAAGAAGACAGAGAAAGTTACAGAAAAGCTCTTAACACCTCTAATCAGAGTATTGAAAAAGCAATGCTCTACAATGAGCTTCTCACCCAAACAAAACAGAGGTTATCCGAATTCGATAAAAGGATAAATCCCTCTATTTCTGCTCAAAGAGAGAAATAGAGAAAAACGGCTACAAGAATCATTTGAAAAGAGATTTGAAGAACTCAAAAACCCCATTCACCCCCGTCATCGGATGAACTCTCCTCTGCCCGAGCGTGCTTTTCTTTCTCAGCCTTTATAGCACAAATTTCTTGCCCTACTTCTTTTAGCTCTGCAAAATAAGACCTTTTTTCATCAGTAATTGGGTATTTAAAAAAGCTTGCTTTGACCCTTTGTTTAGTCTCTCTGTGTAGATACTCTCCCTCTGAAACCCATTCATCTGGGTCACTTAAAGCAATTCCTTTTCTGAAAAGAAATTCCATACGATCTGTGGCAGCTTCAACTTTTCTAAACCCTTTTGTTTTTTGGTGCTGATAATCAAAAGGCGTTCTCATTTTCACCAAAGTATAACCGCTCTTTTTAGAGGCTTCGATGATGTTATATTTTTTAGCTTGATAAAAGACTGAGGCACCTGGTGGCTCATTTGGTTGTATCAAAGTCATGCAAATACGCGCACTCTCTTCTTGGACTAATGAAGCGCTTTTGAAGAACCCTTCAACTAGTTCAGCAGTCTTATCTATGGAGGCTTCATCTTCTTCAGATGGGTCTGATTCAATTTGGTCAGGGCAGTTGAAAAAAATGATCTTAAATTGATTTTGGGGGAAATGTTTCTCTAGCTGCCTAGCATCGATATTAAAGCAACATAGAGCGCCTCTTTTGTTTAATTCCTGTAGCCTCGTCTTTGTTCCTTCGTAGGTCATACATTCTTTTTCTGTCTTGAACTCTGTTGTGACTACATAGGCGCTAAAATGATGATAAGTACCATCATAGGGATCATGCAATGAGTCTTCTGTTCTACAAAGACCATGGGAGTAAGTCAAGTTACCATCACCTAAAAATAAAACGCTACGGTTTCTATAGGGGAGTGTAAGAGCATCTTGTTTATCTGGATCAAAAGCTCTCAGATCAGGTTGAAGATCAGCAGTAGGAGGTTCAAAGAGCATTCATTATCCTCTGGTTAGGGGGACTATTTAAAATAAAAGAGACGGTATTTATGAGCTAAAGATCCTCCCAAGAGATTCTGTTTAGGAGGACTTTGTCCATGACCTATTAGTTGCTCAGCTCCCGTTAATGCAGAAAGCTTAGAGCCATTTTTATAGGAATAATCATAGAGGTTCCAGTGCCCTGTCCAAGGAGTCGTATAGTAGGCTAAAATAACCTCTTGATCTGGATGATCTTTTAAAAAGTATAAAAGCCTTTCTCTAAAGATCTGATACGTTTGTCTATGCGTTTGATGTTGGTCACTTGGGTGTGGCAAAAAAACAATGAGTCGCTTGGTTTTTTGGATATGTGCTTTAAAAGCCTTGTCAATGATTTCTCGATCCTCTTTGGAGAAAACCTGCTCATCATAAAATGGGAGATCGAGCTGACACACTTTTACTTTGGGATTTAGAAAAGCGAGTGCTTCTAAAGATTCTAATTTGCGTGCTTCAGCTTTGATCTCTTTGTCTTCTACCCAGTTTTCTGAGAGCAATGATGCCTTTTCAATTAAATCATCAGGCATGTAGGGATGGTTAACAAGGTCATCTTGATGGATCTGAGCCCTATGGCCTGAAGTTGCATTGAAAACAACGAGGGGGATATTTTCACGGCCTAAGTGCTGGACCATTCCTCCAAGACCTATCTCTGTATCATCAGGATGAGGGGAGACAGAGATCACTAGATCTCCTTCTCTAAATGAAAAAACAGTCTGATCTTTTAGCTTTTTGTTTTTCTTATACCCTTTTTTTATATAGGTGTTTTTTGGGAAGAGGACACGATGTATTTTATTCTCATGAAGTTTAAGTTTGAAAAAAGTGAAAGATTCAAGAAAAGGAGAGACCGGATTAATGACTCGGCCCATCTCTTGAGTGATTAAATCAAAGTTAGTGCGCTTAGATTGTGTTTGATGAAACTTTTTTAAAGCGAGAGCCTTGTTCTTCATGTCTGATTTACTAAGAGGCAAGTGAACATTGCAATAAGAAGCTCCGATATCGTAAAAAATACCCAAAATAGGTTTCCCTTCAAACTCAGCCTTAAGAAACTCATTCAGTTCAGATAAATTTTTAGAAAAATAGTGCGTATAGGGAAGCACAAGAATATCAGGCTTCACTTTAAGGATTTGCTTTTTGAGTGAGGGAAGGTCAAGCTTCGTGGCCATTTCAATCTTATTATCATTATCTTTAAAGCGACGCCACAAAGAGTAGTGTAGCTTGCCCTCTTTAACCCAGAGCACTTTTTTATTCTTTGGGATAGAAGCATACTTTAAAGAGGAATCAGTTTTTACCTGACCCTTGTATAAAAGGGTAGGTGTAGAAGATTTGGGGACATCCCAAAAACTCATATGGTTAGAAGAGTTGTTGTTGTAAACAAGAGCATCCTTTTTTTGAAGGATGTTTAAACTGAAAAGAGACTGGGACTGGCCAAGGCCATAGCTCTTTTCATCAATCAAAAAGGTAAGCTCACCCTTGTCATAGCATTGTAGCAGCGAAGCCGGAACTTGATAGGAGGGTTTAGAAGCAAAGAGATGGTAAAGAGGTTTCTTTTTACTTGCTCCAGTGGCCAGTATCACAATACGGTTTGAAAGAAAAATTTCTTTGAAACCTATTGTGATTGCTTGGGTAGGAACTTGAGATACATTACCTTCAAAAAAACGAGCATTAGTATCTCTTGTTCCAAGTGATAGAGAAATTAAACGCGTTTCTGAATTTAAGGCTAATTGATTCTTTTCTTCTTCTGATCGCTCACTATCTATAAAGAGCTCTTCAGAATTGAAGTCATTGAACGCTATATGGGCAGGCTCTACTCCAATACCTCCAAAACAGGTGACCCAAGAACCAGGATCTTCTAGATAGCCCAAGAGAGACTCTCTATAGCTTTTAACTTCACTTTCTAAATCAGAAGCAGATCCGTGCAATCTATGTATGTTACTCATTTTGGGACAAAAAGATCTGAGTGTGATGTCTTTTTCAATTAAGCTTCGTAAAATCTGAAAGGAGGGAAGAGCTCGATCATTCATATAATCTTGCTCAAGGTACTTGAACGTTCGACTGGTACTTTTTAGCTTAAAAGTTACATTTTCTAAAACTTCTAGTGTGTTTAAATTTTGCTTGGACTCTTCCAGTAATAGAGAGCAAAACTCTTCAATTTGCTCATTTAGTCGCAGCCGCCTCTTCTTATTTGAACATTCTTTTTTTGTAAGAGGCCTTAAACCAAAATGCTCGAGCTTCTCTTTTGAGAGGTTCGGGGTAATATAATGATAAAGGTGAGTATCCATATAAAAATAGTAGCTATTTGGATCCTGTCGATCTAAACCTACATACTCATCCATATTAAAAAAGACAGCCTGGGACAAGTCCAGTTTTCCCTCAAAAAAAGAGGCGACCATTTTTTCATAAAAGGGAAGGGGAGTTGATCCTGTAGGAAAAATAAAAACTTGCTTGAGCTTTTGACTCTTGGCGTAGTCAAGCTCACTTTTAAAAACTTCAAGGGCTTTTTCGCCTATTTCTTGTAAGTTTTTTTCAATATGTAATACGATTGACTCATTAGAAAATAGAAAGCACTGCATAAAGGCCAAATAGATGAATAATATTCGCATGGTTTTAATACCAACCCTTATCTGAAATATGAGAAAATAGCATATGAAAATATTTAAAAAAATACTCAATTAAACTTATTTTATGATTAAAAAAAAGATTGGCTACCTAGGAGGGACATTTGATCCTATACACTTTGGGCACCTTAACTTAGCACTAGAAGCTCTCGAAAAGGCCCACCTTGATGAAATTTGGTTCTGCCCCACACTTCTCTCTCCCCATAAGGAAGAGACCCCTCCAATTAAGATCGCTCATAGACTGAAGATGGTAAAACTTGCAACAGAGGACATTCCTGAGTTTAAAGTGATAGAAAATGAAGCTCATGGAGAGCTTCCCCCTTTTACCTATGAGACCCTCACAAACCTTAAAAATGACCCCCAAAACCAAGATAAAATTTTTACTTTACTCCTCTCTGAAGACCTTGTAGAGGGCTTAGGAAGGTGGCACAAAGTAGACCGCTTATTAGAGGAATTTCCTATCCTTATTGGGCACCGAATAGGCTGCAAGTCACTTAAAGAAAGCGATTTAGATAAAAATATTCTCACGCGGATCCAAAACAGAAAAATACCCATTCGCACGCTAGAAATTAGTAGTAGTGATTTAAGAGCGAGATTCAAAAACAAACTATATTGCGCTCATCTCCTCCCTAGGAAAGTACTGGACTACATTTGTCAAAATGAGTTATATTAGATATTTAAATAGTATAAAATATTAAAGAGTTTTGAATGTTAACGCCCAAGTCTACAGAATGTAATGTTGATGAATCTAGAGAGTTAGTTAATAAACTTTCAGAAATAATTAATGAAAGTTTAGGTCGCAATATTTTTGCAATCGATATCCGAGGAGTTTCTACTCTTTGCGATTTTTGTGTGGTAGCTGAAGGACGAGTTGATAGACACGTAAGAGCTATAGCAAAAACTCTAGAAGAGACCCTCAAAAAAGAGGGAATAGAAGTTTCCAAAATGGAAGGACTCCAAGAAGGGAACTGGGTCATTTTAGATTATTTAAATGTGATGGTTCACATCCTAACGCCCACATACAGAGAAAAATATCATTTGGAAAGATTATGGGAAGAGGGTACCATCGTCGACTTAAATTTTGAAGAGTAATTAAAATGCCTTTTACTATTGGAGGGGATCGAATTCCCCCTAAAAATCAAAAAGGAACCTTCAAAAAAGTTCTTGTTGAAGAACAAAAGAAAAGAGGAAAATTTGTCACTCGAATTCAACACTTGAATTTAGAGGGGCAAAGTTTGAAAAACTTAGTTCGGTTTTTGAAAAATGAATGTCACTGCGGGGGAACCTGTAAAGACGGAATCATCGAACTACAAGGAAAAAATAAAGAAGGCGTTTTAAAAGCCTTAAAAGAATATCCCCAAGGGGATCTAAACCTATAAAAAGTGGAGCCGAAACTATGAAGAAGAAGCGTATTGTTGTGACAGGAATGGGGCTTGTCTCTTGTTTTGGAAGTGATGTAGACACATTTTATAACTCGCTTCTAGAAGGGAAAAGTGGTGTCAAATTGTTAGATAATGGTCCTTATGATGAAATGACTACTCGTTTTGCAGCCGATGTGCAAGATTTTGATCCTTCTCCTTATATTGAAAAGAAACAAGTCAGACGCTTAGATCGTTATGCTCAATATGCCATAGTAGCAGGAAGACGCGCTTTGGAAGATGCTAAATTAACTGGTGAAAACCTCGATAAACTCAATAAGAGTAAATGTGGAGTTTTAATCGGATCTGGAATGGGTGGGATGCAAGTCTTCTATGAGGGATCTGAAACACTTTACACAAAGGGATTTCAAAGGATAACACCTTTTTTTGTACCCCACATCATTACCAATATTGGAGGCGCTCTTTTAGCTAAAGACGTCGGGTTCATGGGTCCTAACTACTCAATTTCTACTGCCTGTGCAACTGCTAACTACTCAATTATTAATGCAGCAAACCACATTCGAATGGGACACGCTGATGTCATGGTTTGTGGGGGATCCGAGAACGCCCTTATAAAGCTTGGAGTCGCAGCATTTATTGCCTGTAAAGCCCTTTCAAAAAATAACGAAGAGCCTCAAAAAGCATCTAGGCCTTGGGATACAAATCGAGATGGTTTTGTTATGGGAAGTGGAGCTGGAGTCCTTGTACTAGAGAGCTTAGACCACGCACTTGCAAGAGGGGCCCCAATTTATGCTGAATATTTAGGAGGCGGTATTTCTTGTGATGCTCACCATATTACAGATCCTAGAGAAGATGGTTTAGGTGTTGCTCTTTGTATTGAAAATGCAATAGAAGATGCTGAGATTCGAAAAGAGGACATCAACTACATCAATGCTCATGCAACTTCAACTCCTGCAGGGGACATGGCTGAATACAACGCCATAAAAAAAGTCTTTGGGGATACAAGTTCTATCAAGATGAATGCAACAAAATCGATGATTGGTCACTGCTTAGGTGCTGCTGGTGGAATCGAAGCAATTGCCTCCATTAAAGCGATTGAAACAGGAAAACTTCACCCAACGATTAACTTAGAAAATCCAGAACCCGATATGGAAATGGATGTTGTGCCTAATGTTGCTATTAAGCATAAAGTGAAAGCAGCTCTATCTAATTCCTTTGGTTTTGGTGGACACAACGCTTCACTTATCTTTGCTCCTTATGAAGACTAAAGAAGAAAACTGCGCAGGAGTTATTCCGCTAAGAATCAAAGCAGATGGTTCTTTCGAAATCCTGCTTGCTTTGCACACAAAAGGAAGCTATTGGGCCTTTCCAAAAGGCCATATAGACGAGCAGGAAAATCCCTATAATACAGCAGAAAGAGAGCTCCTTGAGGAGCTCAACTTAGAGATTGAAAGCCTCTATGGATACCCTCCACTAAAAGAAGACTATATTTTTGACCGTGATGGAGTGGACATTCATAAATTTATTACCTATTACCCTGCTTTTGTGAAAGGGGAAATCACCCTAAAAGAAACCCACGAAGTCAAAGATGCAAGGTGGTTTTCTGTCTCGCAAGCGCTTACTCAAATAACATTTGACGAAACTCGAAAAATGCTTGAACCCTTAATTCAAACATTCAAAAAGTAAGTAAGATGCATTCAAATTTTACTTTTGTCCTTTTTTATTCTTTTCAATTATAAGCAATTTGTGGGATAATTCTTAAAAAAAAGGGGATCAATATGTTCGCACTTACCAAAACACAAAATAATAATTTACTCAAAGCAAGCACACTTATTGGGTGTGTATTATTTTTAATTGTTTGTACCAAGTTCAGAATCTATCTGTCATTCTCACCAGTTCCGATTACTATGCAAACATTTGCAGTTTTTGTTTTGGGAGCATTACTCCCTTTTAGACAATCAGCCGCTTGTTTTTTAGCTGTTTTAGCTGAAAGATTTTTAGGGTCACCCTTTATAGGGGAGCCAATAGCTGTTACGGGTCTCACTTTTGGCTATCTTGTAGGAATGATGGTCGCTCTTTATTTTTTGAGTAAAGCCACAAAAAAAATGCCTCTGATGCTAGCGCTTGCTATTGCAGATGTCTTAATACTCGCATTTGGTGTTTTACACCTGCAATTTGTATTTGGATTTAAGACTGCCTTTATGGTGGGTGTTGTTCCCTTTATTGTTGGCGGCGTTTTGAAGATCTTTGCAGCTTATGGATTCATCCAAGCGACTATGAAAAAGCGCTTAGACTCGACCTCCATCTAAAGTCAAGACACTCGCATTCATATATTCATTCTCGATTAGAAAACGAATGGCGTGGACGGCCTCTTCAGGCTTACCCGAGCGCTCTAGTAAAATTCTTTTCTTGCAAATTTCATTGAATTCATTTTTAGGAAATCCCTCAGATGGTAAAATCATACCTAAGAGGAGAGCATTTACACGGATTTTTGGAGCGAGTTCTAAAGCTAAAGTTTGGGTTGCGTGAAGAAGGGCCGCTTTCGAAATGCTATGCAGGGGGTAATTTCTAAAGGGATGAATTGCGCTTGAATCGCATAGATTAATGATTGTGGAATTTTGAGGCATCAGTTTTAACGCCAACTTACTACAGAGAAGGGGAGCTAAAAGGTTCACTTTAAAAGTGCTTTCAAAGTCTTTTACTTCTTCAAACGGTTTATGTTCAAATAAGCTTGCGCTATTAATCAAAACATCCAATCTTCCGAAATGCTTTTTAGTAAATGCGAATAGGCCTTCAATAGAGTTAAGATCTTTGAAGTTTGCTTGGTAAATTTCTGCTTGTCCTCCTTTCATTTTAATCTCTTTTTGAAGGGCAATAGCACTTGTCTTAGATTGATTGTAGTGGAGAATAAACTTGGTAGCTGGAAGGCCAAGACTAAGTACGCGGCCAAGTCTTCTTGCACCTCCAGTAATTAAAATAACTTTGTCTTTAAGAGAAGTCACGCGTTTGCTCAGTTAAAAAATTTAAAAAAGTTTGATCTCCATGAAAACTGTGGGTAGTTAGCGTTGTAGGTTTGGAGCCTTTTTTGGAAAGGGCTAAACAGGTATGCAAACCATTCATTTTTAAAAGAAGGGCTTTGGCATTTAACTTTAAAAAAAGTGTCGTTGCAATCTCAGCAGAGAGATTTTCTTGGAGAATGAGTCGCCGACTGACAGACTCAATATATTGGAAAATACGTCCTAATCCTAAAGTGTGGGCATTAGGCACATAAGCTAAGTGAACTTCACCAAAAAAAGGAACTAAGTGGTGCTCACAAAGAGAGTAAAAGGGAATGTTTTTGACTAAAACTGTTTCTTCAGAATCCTTAAGATCGAGTTCGATCACATTTCCTAAAAGCTCATCAGAAGTTTCTTTGTAACCTGTTAAGAAAGAGCGATACATTTGAAGCATGCGCTCAGGTGTTTTCTGAAGCCCCTCTCTTTGAGGGTCTTCTCCAATCTGCTCAAAAATGCTTTTTAGAGCTGTACAAAAGACTTCCATTAACGAACTTGAGTAAAAAAATAGGAAGATCCACTATAGTTTTTTAGGAGTTTTCAAACAATGAATTCTTATAGTCCTGAAAAATCCTCTCTATTCAACGAATTTTACCCTGTGGATGAATTTCATTTATCCTTAAAAAAGAGCTGTTTACAAATAAAATTACCCCTTTTTTTTAATAAGAAAAGCCTCTTGAAAAATATTGGAACGCTTGCTAACACAGGCTTGAAGGGGGGGACAGCTGATGCTAATGAAAATTGCTAAATATCTGACGTATGGACTGATCAAACTCCTTCTTGCTACTCGTTACAAAGTGGAATATCGAGGGAGAGAGAAGTTGAATCCTGAAAATCTCTCCAAAAAAGGGGGGATCTTGTTCCTGCCTAACCATACAGCTGAAGTCGACCCTTTGATCGTGGGAACAGGTGTTTGGAATCGGTATCAACCCAGACCTGTGATTATTGAATGGATAATTCAAATGCCTGTTGTAAAGAGGGTTATGTTTTTAATGCGGGCTGTCCCCATACCTGATTTTCAAAAGAGAGATGCTCAGTATAGGGTTACTCAAGCAGATGAAGCCTTCACAAGAGTTTCTGAAGGTTTAAAAAATGGAGACAGTTTTTTATTCTATCCATCAGGAAAACTGAAACTTGGAGAAAAAGAAGTTATAGGGGGTGCTTCAGGCTTACACAAAGTGATCAAGGCTAATCCAGACGTTAATATAGTCCTAGTGAGAAGTACTGGGCTCTGGGGAAGTACCTTTTCAAGAGGCTGGGACGGAAAGCCGGTAGATTTTTTAAAGGCTGTTAGCCATGCTGTTTTAGCTGTGATGAAAAATGGATTTTTTTTTCTGCCCAAGCGTAAAGTCCTAGTAGAATATCAGCCAATGAATGACTTATTTCCAAGAGAAGCATCTAGAATTGAGCTGAATCACTTTTTAGAGGATTGGTATAATTCATCACCTGACCCTCTTAACATTGTTCCGTATCAATTTTGGAATAATAAGGTTCGCAGGCACTATGTTCCACCTGAACCACACATGGATGTGAGTAATGTTCCACAAGTAGTTCGAGATAAAGTAATTGAGGAAGTTGCAAGGGTTAGCAAGATGGCCGCGAACGAAATCCAAATTAATATGAATCTGTCAGCGGACCTACGCTTAGATTCATTAGATGCACAAGAACTCGTGACTTATTTAGAAGAAAATTATAATGTAAATAATGTAAATCCTTATCAACTAACAACGGTCGCCAGCGTTATGAACTATGCAGCACATCCAGATGAACCCTCCCTTCAAGAAGAACAAGTAGGAACAGAAGAAGATTCTTCAAGCCCGGATTGGAAAGAATTTGATGAGGCAAGTATTACAAGAGCCTCTATCTATGGAGATAGTGTCCCCGAAGCTTTTTTTAGAATAGCCTCCTCAAGACGAAAGGATTTTGCGTGCGCTGATTTAACGCTTAAAGAAGTGACCTATGAAAGGCTAATGCTATCTGTGATATTGCTCTCCAAAAAAATAGAGAGGCTACCTGGAAAATATGTCGGTGTATTACTACCCGCCTCTGTTGCTGTAAATGTGACTGTTCTTGCGTGCCAGCTCGCAAAAAAAATTCCTGTTATGATTAATTGGACAGTAGGTGTTCACCACTTAGAAGCTGTGAAACAAGCTACAGGCTTGCAATGTGTATTAAGTTCTGATCGCTTCTTGAAAAATCTGCCTGACTTAGACATAAGTCCCATCTCCAATGAACTGCTCCCATTAGAAAAGTTAAAATCTAGCATCTCTCTTTATGAAAAAATTAAAACGGCCTTTCTAGTTAAACTCAAATATGAAACTTTAATTAAAAAGCTTGGCTTACTCGATTTTGATAAAAATAGCCCCGCTGTCCTGCTTTTTACAAGTGGAACAGAAACAGTTCCAAAAGGGGTGCCACTTTCTCATGAAAATATCCTGTTTGATATGAAGACTGCTTTTGATCGTGTGAAAACAACTAACGAAGATGTTATTTTAGGCTTTTTACCCCCTTTTCACTCCTATGGTTTCACAGTATGTGGATTGCTCCCTTTAATATCAGGAGTTAGAGCTATTTATTATCCAAATCCTACTCACTATAAGAAACTTGCTAGACTCATTGCTGAGTGGGAAGTAACTTTCCTCGCAGGTGCCCCCACTTTTTTAAAGGGAATTTTGCAACCTGCTAACAAAGAACTCTATGAAAGCTTAAGAATAATTATTTCGGGTGCAGAAAAAGCTCC
>CAYGMF010000011.1:0-12531 GCA_964351075.1 uncultured bacterium | reverse complement strand
GGAAGGCTTAAAAGACAAATTAAAATTGGTGGAGAAATGGTCAACCTCAATGCCATAGAAGATGGACTTACAAAAAAATTTACTGAAGACAAATTTATTGACCCAGCGGAGGGCCCCGCTTTAGCACTCTCTTCTAAAGAAGAGAATGATCGCCCTAGAATTTACCTTTTCACGACCATCGAAGTTACATTAGATGAAGTCAATAAAACAATTAAGCAGCTTGGATTTAGTAATCTTCATAAAGTTCACCGAGTAGAAAAGATAGATAAACTTCCTCTTATGGGAAGTGGAAAAATTCACTACAGACAGTTAGAAGATCTTTTAAATAAAACAGAGTAAATTGTAAATTCAAGCTCTACTACTAAAATATTTAATTTGACAACGATTACGGATTTCAGGTTTATCTTGGAATAATTGCTCTTATCTGGTATTATTTCTCTTAAATTTTTTATTCGAGGAATACTCATGAAGAGAACCTATCAGCCATCTAAAATAAAACGTAAGAAAACTCATGGATTTCGCGAGCGTATGAAAACACGCAATGGTAGAAAAATCTTGAATAGACGACGCAGCGCAGGTCGTAAAGCCCTCACTGTGTGAACAATACCTACTCTAAAGCCTTTCGGCTTAGAAAATCTTACCAATTTAGAAAAGTTTTTCAACAAGGATGCGAGTCTAAAGGCAAGTATCTTATCCTTTGTGCCTACCACCATTCTAAAGAAGAAGATCCTAAATTAGGGGTCGTAGCATCAAAATACTTTGGAAATGCTATTGTAAGAAATCGCTTCAAAAGAATCTCAAGGGAAGCTTTTAGAAGGACTAGAGCCACCCTTCCAAAGGGCTTACAACTCGTTTTAAAACCTAGAAAATACGCTCTTCATGCCTCTATGAATGAAATTCTAGAAGAACTCTTGAAGCTGTCAAACGAAATTTTGGAAAAGGTTCAATAAATACTTAAGAAGTTAGTGGATCTACCCAGCGAATGAATCTGTTTGTGGCCTCACTCCAAAAATTATAGCCATTAACGCCAATAATACCCAAAGATAGAGGTAGGCAAGACTTTTGTGAAATTCCTGCCACAAAAAAGGGTCCTAGTAGACCTACTAGTACGTAAGAGGTTTTTCCTTCATAGGTCATACGCCCAAAGTCTGTTTGATCAGAGTCGCCCTCCAGGTTCTTTGGGACAATTTTATTAAACTTCCAGTCATAGATAGGTTTAGCAATGCCAATTGCTGAGCCCAATAAGTAAGGTCTTGGATCGATAGTTGCTATAAGCAAGCTGGTAGCTAGTCTAACATTGAGAAATAAGCTTTTAGAAAGAGATTTAAAAGGCTTATTTTTATAAGACTTCACCTTTGTCTTAGGGTTCAGAACGGGATCTGCAGAGAAGTTGGGAGGTTTTTCTTCCGTAGGCAAAGAGGCAAGTACAATCTGATAGGTGATTCCTGAATCTTGAGAAGATATAGACTGTGTCATAAAGAACCTCTAGTGAAAGTAGTTTATTCAAAATTAAAGTTTAAAGCATGCTTTAATAATTTTGAAGATTAAGCCTTAGAAGTTGAGGATTTATCAGATTTTTTCTCGTTTACCTGAGCTTCACTTGTAAGAAGTTGATAGGCGTAAGCACAGAGCCCCAAAGTGGCTAATAAAAAAATAGCAGGAATTACAAATGAGCCGGAAGTTGGGCCCTGAATAAAAGTATCGCTGCACTCTTTATCAATTACACATTCACCATTCATTTGTGCTCGGGCATAGGCTCTTTGTTGTTCTTGACTTTGAAAAGAACGGTCTAGACCTTCATTCCATTGATCCTTTGCATCATTCCCAAAGCTTTCAGCTGACTTAAAGAGTGATTTCCCTACCCCGTGTATGGCCCCTAATAAGGTTTGTTGGGTTGTATCCATTACATTTTCTGTAACATCTGAAGCCGTATTATGAACTAGATTGGGATCATTATAAAGCCCCAGTGAAGAACCTAAAAATTTTAGGGGAGTTGTGATACCAAAGTTCTTCCAAAAAAGCACAGAAATAGCAGTTGATTTAACAGGGCTTTCTAAAAAACTGTCCCCAAGCCATCTGGGAATAGCTGTCGCACTAGCTACAAAGGTTCGAGAAAGTTGTGGAGGAAGTGCGTTATAGAGCTCAGTAAGAGGCTGTCCAGTATGCTGCACTCCTGTACGACTTATTGGTGCTCCTTTGTCTACTGATGGTGTCATTACGATTTCCTCTCTTTGCTTTTATCTCTATAAGTGTCTGCCCACCTGGCAATCCTTTGTACAACTTCTTCTCCAGTTAAAACGCTATGGTAGAGCGTGAATCCAAACTTGATCCATTGTGGGACTGTAGAGGGCAGAATGCCTTCTCTGTTTTGTCTTAAAATACCTCTTGTCACCGAATCCAACCTCGGATTATCGGCTCCAATAGGTGTAGCATTCGGAAGCTTGTCAGATGGGAACCAGGATTCAATTTTAATTGGAGCTACTAGAGCAAAAGTATTTTCAGCCATGATACATATTTGAGAAAGAATGCTTGATGAGTGAGCTGTCGCTCCAAAATCCACAATTTCAGAGTCAGAAGCGATCTTTTTAGGAGGTCCATTTTCACTCCACTCAATAGCCCCTTTAAATGCCCCTGCAATAAATCCCGATGCATAAACTTCAGGGTTACATCCAAAAAGAAAAATTTGGGTGGAAGCCTTAAAGATCATCCAAATGTCTTTATAAAGGTGGGCTCCTGGTGGAGGAGGCTTGTCCGCAGGCTTATAAGGTTGAATAATCGGAGGCTCATTCTTATAGACATTGCAGTTGCTATAAGTTGAGACAGGATAGGCCCTACTTCGATCGGATGTTGAACTTGTTGGTACAGTTGTCATAATTCTTCTTTCTGTATCTTCCGTAAATTAGGAAAGATCCATATTAAAACTAAAATAAATATAATTCAATGATTTTAGAAGGAAAAGAAAAGCTTTTAAAACACCTAATTTAAGTTGTTTGTGAAATTTGATCTTAATTAAAACTTTAATTAAGATTGAAGGTTAATGTTTTCTTAACATTCCCAAACAGAATGTTTCTTAAGAATGGATAAATGGTGTAAACTACACGGCTTCTATTCTATGAGAGTCACTGAAAAGATGCATCCAACCTTGATCATACGCCACTATAAGGAAAATAAAAAAAAGTGTACTCTTGAGCCTTTAACTCTTCAAAAAAAGTTTCACTTTTTTTCTTACCCAAAGAAGGTTGAACTTCCTGATTTAAGTTCTTATTTTGTCCTGGCTATAGAAGGAGAAACCCCCTTATCAAAAGAAGATCAAGACAAAGGACTTATTTTACTGGACGGCACTTGGAAATATGCAAATCAAATGTACGAAAAGCTATTTAAAGGTAAAAGTGTCCCTATAAGAACTTTACCAAGCTATGTTCAAACAGCTTATCCTAGAAAGCAAACACATTGTCCAAACCCAGAAGAGGGGCTTGCTTCAATAGAGGCTCTTTATATAGCTTATCTGAAACTTGGTTGGCCAACAGAAGGGCTTTTAGATCACTATCACTTTAAAGATTCATTTCTGAAAAAAAATGGACTTTTAGAGATCGTTCCATAATTTTTTATTTGACTTTTCATCTGAATTTCTTTATCAAGTAACCCCAAGTTCAAAGGGATTCTTATGACAAACAAAAGTCCAGTGGCTACTGAAACCAACTTGAATATATATTCGCAGAGTACAAGTTTGCTCTTTCAATTTATTTTGTCTGAATTCATTGTCTCCAGCAAAAAAGTACAGGAAATTGAGAGAATCTATGATCAAATGGAATCTCTTTTAATCAAGCAACGCCTTGAAGGAGATGTTGAAGTTTACTTAAGTGAGTTACTTGATCTTATACCGACTCTTACAGGGTCACAGATTGTAATTGTGAATGAACAAACCTTTCCTTGGACACACCATAAAGGAAGTCTCAATAAGTTGAGGCATTATTGTTATTTATTAAGTCACAGATCTCCAGAACAAATCGATATTCTTAATATGAATGTAGCTGTCAGTAAAGCTTTTCATAGCGCGCTTCAGATTCGTGAAGTTATCTTCTCTCTTCAAAGACAGTGTGAGGACCCAAATCGCATTCCTAACTATGTTTCGCTTTATCAGCTTTTGGATCGAGTCATAGATAACATGAGACGGGCCTCTAGACTAATCTTAAGAATTTTAATTCAGTTCAAAGAAGATGAAAATGTTCTCCTTTTTTTACTCAAATATAAGACTGATTTTGACAGGCTTTATAAAACTCAGTTTGTATCTAGAATCCTAAAAAAAATGTTTTCTAAGGGTGCAGAGGAAGCTGAGGCCCTACTAAAAGAAAAATATGCTGAAAGGGGATTTCATAACCTCATCGATTCTATTACCCACCAAATGTCAAGCTTAGATGCTTGTGTAATACCTAATTGAATATGGGTGATTCAATAGTAGATCTAATAGATAAAACTAAAGCCTGGATGCGTGAGGAGTTTGAACTTGATAGTCACATTTTCTCAGAACATTTAAGACCTCTTAAAGACGTAGTTTCTACTCCTGATAAACAGTCCACCCCTCAGAGAAATTCCTTAAAGCCAAGCCTATTATTTTCAAAAGAAATAGAAACTGCTGAAATTCTGCTGCTTAATCAGAGCTTGGATGACTCTGAGAAAAAACTCTTAGAAAGAATGGGAGTTGCTATTGACAAGCATATAGCAGCCTCTTTTTTAGTTGAAGTTCCCAAAGAGCGAGAAGATACTTACTTTGAGGAGATGTTCGCAGCTTCTAAAAAAGCAAGGTGGCTTTTAATTTCAGAAATACAGCTCTATCAAATGCCTGACTTAATGCTTCATTATGAAAAACATCCTGCTCGAACGCTTTGTAAAATCCCTGTTTTTCTTTTAGCCGATTTAAAAGCTTATAACGCTGATCCTCAATTGAAGAAAAGCCTCTGGAACTCCTTACTCAATCAACTTTAAATGGCACAATCATTTGTTCAGTATGCATCCGTTTTGCTCAATATCGGACTCAAGCAAGCTCTTGATTATGGTGTGCTAGATGAACACGCTGGCATTGTTCAAGAAGGCTCTTTAGTTCAAGTGCCTCTTAGAGGTGTTTTACAGACAGGTATTGTAGTTCAAGTTCAAGATGAATCTAAAATCAAACGTGTCCTACCCATTAAAAAAGTTCTTTCGAATGAACCTTTGATGACTGCTAAACTATTTGAACTTGCAGTGTGGATGGGGCGTTACTATCAGACCCCACTATCAAAAGTTCTAAAGCTCTTTTTCCCCAAGTCAGTAAGAAAAGATATGGGACATAAAGAGCAACTTGCTGTTTCACGTCTTAAAACAAAAGAGGAGATACGTGTTTTTTGTTTAGATATGAGAGGAAAAAAGCCTAAGCAAGTTCAACTGTTAGATCATATGCTAAAAGTAGAAGGCGACATTTTATTGACAGAGCTTTTAGAAAAAGCGCAAGCTTCAAGATCTACTGTAAAAGCTTTGATAGAAAAAGGTCTTTTAAAAGCTTCCAAAACAATTATTGATCGTAACCCACTTGAACATGCAGAGTTTTTTCCCTCTAAACCTAAAATCTTAAATGATGAGCAACAGGGCGCTTTAGAAGAAATTAAAGCTCACATCTCATCTAATCTTTTTAAAGTAGACTTACTTCACGGGGTAACAGGGAGTGGAAAAACAGAAGTTTATCTGCAGGCTATTCAACATGTACTGGATCTTGGAAAAACAGCTCTTATGTTGGTGCCAGAAATTGCATTAACTACACAAACAATTGAAAAGTTTAAAGGTCGTTTTAAAGAGAAAATTGCTATTTTACACCATAGACTTTCAGAAGGAGAGCGTTTTGATGAGTGGTATGCAATCCGAAAGGGTAAAGCACCCATCGTTATAGGTGCAAGGTCTGCTGTTTTTGCCCCTTTAGAAAATATTGGAATTGTCATTGTAGATGAAGAGCATGAGCAATCATACAAACAAACTGAAGACATGCCCACTTATCAGGCAAGGGATCTCGCTGTTATGAGAGGTAAAATTCATAATGCGTGCGTTCTGCTTGGAAGTGCTACCCCAAGCTTTGAGAGTTATCGAAATGCCAAATGTGGTAAATATAACCTCCTCGAGCTTCACAACCGTGTGGAAAGTAAGCCCCTACCAAAAGTTAAACTTGTAGACATGCGCCTTGAATTTGAAAAAGCTGGGGGATATACAACCTTTTCAGATCCTCTCCTTTCCGGAATTAAAAAACGCTTTGAAAAAGGAGAGCAAGTTTTACTCTTTTTAAATCGAAGGGGCTACCATACCACTCTTCTTTGTGGGGGATGTGGAGAAGTTGTGAATTGTCCTCATTGCGAAATAGCTCTAACCTTTCATCTTAAAGAGGATTGTTTGACATGTCATCTATGCGATTATCAAACGGCGCCTCCAAGAACCTGTCCGAAATGCAAAGATCAAACCTTTAAATTTAAAGGGGTCGGAACTGAAAAAATAGAAAGACAACTTAAACGAATTTTTCCAGCAATCAGAACGTTGCGTATGGATGCGGATACAACTAAACATACAGGGAGCTATGAAAAGCTCTATTATGGATTTAGAAATCATAAAGCGGATGTACTGATTGGAACGCAGATGGTAGCCAAAGGGCTACACTTCCCTAATGTAACTTTAGTTGGTGTTCTAAACTGTGATAATCAACTCAACCTCCCTGATTTTAGAGCCTCTGAAACCTCCTTTCAGCTGCTCACGCAAGTTGCTGGGCGAGCAGGAAGAGGAGAAGTGCCAGGAGAAGTTATTGTTCAAACGTTCAACTTAGATAACCCTATTTTAAAGCTAGCGGTTAATCAAGATTATCTTAAGTTTTATGAACATGAAATTTCCTCAAGAGAACTTTTCAATTTTGCTCCCTTTATTCACCTTGTTAAAATCACTTTTAAAGGAAAGTCTGAGGAGAAGACTTTAAAATATGCTGAGCAGGTTGAAAGCTTTTTAAAGCGATTAAGTAGAAATACCTTTGAAACACATTCTCCACTTCCATGTGGATATCCCAAGATTAAAGAGTACTATAGGTTTCAAATCTTGATCAAATGTCAAAAGATCTCCCTTTTGAGTCCTTGTTTAAAGCAGATAGAAGGACGGATCAAAAAACCTAGTGACGTTAGGGTTCTTATAGACGTCGATCCTAGTTCAACTTTTTTCTAGGTCTTAAAATCAAAGAAGTTAATGGAGCTTAAAACCTCTTTTAAGTGAGAGAGCTGCTCTTTTTCAAGAGGAGCTTGGTGATCTTTAAGAAGAGAAATAAGATGTTCAATAAACTGTTTGTTAAGAAGTTTGGAATCAATCAGTTCTAAATCTTCTTTCATAAGAGATAAGAGGGATGAGGAGGATCCGTCTAGACTCACAGAGTAGGGAGTATTTAGCAAATGGAAATAGAGCTCTTCAAAAAGCTCTTCTATAGAAAGCTCTGGTTGGATAGGGGGCGCTCGATTGTGTTCTATGTCTTCAAGTTTTGAAATTAAGCGAGCTAAATAGGTTGCAAAAAGAATCTTGGTTTCTACTGGTTCTTGAGGCCTATTGGAAAAGTCTAAAAGAAGGTCCATCCCTCGATCAAAGCGAGTCTCTAAGTCTTCTTCTGTCTCTTGAAAAGCAATTTTTTCTGTTTGAGAGAGGTGGAGCGTAAAAGCTTCAATCAAAGAGAGTGGCTCTGATGGAAACTCCATATAAGAATCACAGAGATATAAGATAATATTTTTCCAAAATGCATCTTTGCATTCGAAGCCAAGAGAGCTCAGTTGAACGATTTCTTTTTTTGGGTCAAAATGCTCAAAAAAATGGCTTAAAAAGTATTCACGTTCATTTTCATTGAAATCTTGGATGTATGCTTCAATGAATAAAAGTTTGCATCTATTATAATCGATGGGATGGGAGTGTAGACCCTCAACTACAGCTGAAAATTTAGACTGGGAGGTACTCAAAATTTCACAAGAGAGTAGGGCCAGTACATTAAGTCGTTTAGAAATGGACTCTGGAAAAGTTTCAGACTTCTTTATCTTAGAAGTTTGATTAACAGAGTCCAGTGGTAAGGACCCATTTGTAAGTATGGAATCAACGTTCATTTAAAACACAGTTGTAGCAAAAAGAGAGTATGAATCTAATCTATATGGAGGTTTATTTTCAACACTCTCAAGTTTAGGGAATACGATCAAAAATAAAACACTTAACATAATTTAATGACTTCATTAGAATCCAAAGCTATATTTTTATTCAAAAGTTTAGAAATGAATCAGTCTACGACTTTAACTCTCCCTTCAAACCAACTCTACTGTGATCTCGATCTCAACCGCGTTCTAATCTTTGATACGTCTTCTTTTTCTAATCAGCTAGCTCAATACTTTTCTGAGAATGAGATAGAAGTACGCTTAACTTCGGACCCAGCTGAATACACTCTTGCTTTAGATGCCTTTGAACCAGAGTTAATTTTTTTAGATATCAACTTTCTTTCAAATCCACAAACGCAAATGAATTTCTTAAAAGACAAAGTTCGTGATACTCCTGTACTTTTAATGATCGATTCAGATACAGAGAGGGCTGACTTGATGACCCGCTTTTTACAACTCGGTTTTGCAGGTTTCTTGATTAGAGATTCCTTCCCTTTAAGTTGTGTCAATTTTCTGATTCGCCAGTCTTTTGAGAAGAAGAAGCTGCAAGATCAAAATAGATCTCTTAAAAGTGCTTTAGAGAATGCTGAGAAAAAGTTAAAAACTAACCACACTCAACTTGATGTTCAACTCAAAAGTAAATCACAGTTTATTGAAAGACTATCTACAAATTTACAAAGACCTTTAGATCAACTCGTGCAATTTGCCCACATTGCTCTTCAGAGGATGCAGCGTAAACAATTCACCCAAGTAGGCGATTATTTGGCAGAAGTCAAAATGATTACAGAAGAAATGATGACTTATATCCATGATTTAAGAGAAGTGGCACTTTTGAAATCGGGGGAAAGTAGATTTCACCTCGAAGAAATCGATATGGTTGATTTTTTAAGGACAATCAAAAGACAATTTCAGCCTATAGCGGATAGTCGAGACATTACACTAAATTTTCAGAACCAAGTCGAGCACCCTTTTGCCAGAGGTGACTTTAATAAACTTTCCAAAGTACTTAATATTTTATTGAGGGATATTTTTAAAAATCTTCCCAAAAGTAGTAATCTAAGAATAAGAACCTCTTCTTCAAATTCTTTTTTTGAAATTCTTATTGAAGACTTTAGCTGGATTTTAGAAGAAGAATCAATGGAACAAGTTTTTGATGTCTTTAATACTCAAAATTTTATAGATCCAAAGAAAATGATGAGCTTTAACCTTTCAATCTGTAAAGAGTTAATGAAAGGACAAAAGGGAGACATCTCCATTGAAAGAGAGGACTCCTCTAAAGGAGCCCGTTTCGTACTCTCTATTCCTTTGGCAGGAAACTTTTTAGATGAATTGACAAGTTGAAAAATTAGAGGAGATTATGGTAGTATCGTCCCCACAAAAAACTGCTAAGGAAGCCATGTTTGAATATGAAAATACTGAAGATTTTAAAATAAGATCTTCAAAGTTAGCCTATATACGTAGTATTGGGATGAATCCGTACCCTCATAAATACTTTGCCTCTCACTCTCTTGAAGAAGTAGCTTCTCAATATGAAGGGCAAGAACTTGGGGATAGTGAAAAAGCTGCAGCCGGAGAGACTCCTGAAGTTTCTTTAAGTGGGCGGTTAGTCCTTTTTAGAGCTATGGGAAAAAATGCATTTGGTCAGCTTCAAGCTGAAAGTTTCCGCCTTCAAATTATGTTTAATCGTGAAAATACAGCTGTCACCGGCTTTACCCCTCCAGACGAGAGCCAAGAGCATCCACAGACCGGCCTTAAATTTATTGAAAAGAAGCTGGATCTTGGAGACATTATTGGACTGAAAGGGAACCTCTTTTACACTCAAAAAGGAGAACTTACTCTTTATGTTAAAGAAGCCACCCTTTTATGTAAGACACTGCTTCCTCTTCCAGATAAGCACTCAGGTCTCGTTGACAAAGAAGTTAGATACCGCAAAAGATGGCTTGATTTGATCTCAAATCCCGAAGTTTTTAATACGTTTTACACAAGATCTAAGATTGTCCGTATCGTAAGAGACTGCTGTTTAGAAGAAAACTTTTTAGAAGTTGAAACACCTATTATACAGAATATCTATGGAGGAGCTAGCGCTCATCCTTTTATCACCCACCTAAATGCTCTTGATAAGCAAGAAATGTACATGCGTATTGCTCTTGAGATCGGTCTTAAAAAGCTTTTGGTAGGGGGTATCCCTCGTTTATTTGAGTTGAGTAAAGTGTTTAGAAATGAGGGGATTGATCGCACTCATAACCCTGAGTTCACTATGCTTGAAGCTTACGCATCCCATTGGGACTATCACGACATGATGCGCTTTCAAGAAAAGATTTTCGAGCGTGTAGCTAAAACTTTATTCGGGACTGAAAAAGTTCCTTATTTGACAGATAAGGGCGATGAAATCACTTTGGATTTCACAACCCCTTGGCCTAGACTTACTATGAAAGAGAGCATCAAAAAGTATGCTAAAATTGATACAGATAAGCTAGACGATGTCGAACTAAAAAAATTGGTCATTGAAAAATGTCCGGTTGAACCTAAAGAAGTTGTTCGCTGCACTAGAGGTCACCTCATTGCTCATCTATTTGAAGGGCTTGTTGAGCATCACCTCATTCAGCCTGTTCATATTATTGATCATCCAATAGAGACGACCCCTCTTTGTAAACCTCATAGAGATCCAAGTGCTAATAAAGAGCTCATCGTTGAGCGCTTCGAAAGCTTTATCTTAGGTTGTGAATTTTCTAATGCTTACTCTGAACTTAATGACCCTGAGATCCAAAAACAGCTTTTAGAAGATCAAGTTAAACAAAGAGAGCTAGGAGATGATGAAGCGCACCCTCTTGACGAAGAGTTTATTGAAGCGATTTGCCAAGGAATGCCTCCTTGTGCTGGAATTGGTATTGGAATAGATCGACTCGTGATGCTCTTTACAAATAAGTTTACCATCCGAGAAGTCATCTACTTCCCATTGATGAAGCCTAAAACTTAGTCACTTTTCTTAAGCTGAGCCCCTTTTGGAGTGTCTACGATCACGTAGCCCTTTTCTTTAATGAACTCTCTTAGCCTGTCAGCTTCGGCCCAGTTTTTTTGCTGCCTTGCTGTTTCGCGCTCTTCTAGCGCGTTTTCAAGCTCTGTTGTAAGGGAAACTTCTTCTTTTTCAAAAGATAAAACCCCTAAGATTTGATCGGCCCTCTTAAAAAAGGCTAGAAGAGATTTTGCATCATCTTGGCTTACTTGATCTGCATCTAGAAGGGGATTAACCTCTCTTAAACAATCAAAGAGAGCGGCTAGCGCAGAAGAAATATTTAAGTCCTCCAAAAGCGCTTCAGTGAAGGTCTTTTCAACTTTTTCTATAAGGCTTGCAAGTTCGCTTTTATGAGAAGATGTAGTAGATAAAAGGCGCTCCACAAAGTTCTGAAGCCGATCTAAAGAGGACCCTGCCCCTTTTAGTCCCTCAAGTGTGAAGTTCAGTTGTGTTTTGTAGTGGGTCTGCATAAGCAAGTAGCGCAGCTGTTTGCCACTATAGCCTTTATCGAGTAGATTTCTGAGGGTATAGAAGTTGCCAAGACTCTTGGACATCTTTTTACCCTCTACAATCAAATGCTCAACATGGACCCAAAAAGGGCAAAAAATTTGATTGGAACACGATTCTGATTGAGCTATTTCATTTTCATGGTGTGGAAAAATATTGTCCACTCCACCCATATGGAGATCGAGAGTATTTCCCAAATATTTCATCGCCATAGCAGAGCACTCTAAATGCCAGCCAGGTCTTCCTTTTCCAAATGGACTCTCCCAAAAGATTTGGCCATCCCGCGTTTCATCATAGCTTTTCCATAAAACAAAATCAGTGGCGTTTTCCTTATCATACTCATCGTTTTCTATTCGGTTAGAAGCATCTGTTTTCAATTCAGAGAGATCTAAGTGAGAAAGAGAGCCATAATTTGGAAATTTCTTAATAGAAAAGTAAACACTTTTGTCGGCTCCCATATAAGCCACCCCTTTATCCAAGAGCTCTTCAATCATTTTAATCATTTCAGGGATATGGTCAGTTGCTGCAGGGTAGCTATCTGCAGGCTCTATGTTGAGCTCTTCAAGATCCTCAAAAAAAGCCTTTTTAAAAACGCTTGTGTACTCCTCAAGCGTTTTATTTTTAGCAATTGCTCCACGGATTGTCTTATCATCGACATCAGTCAAGTTCATTACATGATGAACTCCATAGCCAAAATGAACCAAGGCTCTCTTTAAAAGGTCTTCAAACACATAAGTTCTTAAATTCCCAATATGTGCAAAATCATAGATAGTAGGTCCGCACGTGTAAAGTTTGACCTTTTTAGAGTCACGAGGCTTGAAAAGTTCTTTTTTCGAA
>CAYGMF010000010.1:13012-36738 GCA_964351075.1 uncultured bacterium | reverse complement strand
TCTTTACTTTCGAGTTGAATACAGAGTTTTGTTAGATCCATCTTTTGAGTCCTACCATTTGAAATAGGGAATTCAATTTCATCTTCTAGATCAGACATGGGTTTAAGAACAAAAAGCCTTTCAAGCATTCTTGGATGTGGAATTGAGAGTTCAGCGTTATCTACAAATTCGGTGCCATAAAGTAATAGATCGATGTCTATAATTCTGGGGGCATTTTTAGGTTTGGGCACTTTGCCCATAATTTTTTCAATTTGGCAAAGCTCTTTAAAAAGTTTTTTTAAAGGCCATGCGGTTTTAAATCGACAAACGGCATTTATAAAATCTTCTTGAGGAATATCTGAGATAGGGGCTGTTTGGTAGAGGGAACTTGCTCTAAATTCAAAAAAATTCTTTTGTTTTTGGATGTATTGAAGGGCTAGAGAGACCTGATGAGTCGGATTTTTTAAGTTGCTTCCTATTCCCAAAAAAATTAGCTTCATATAATATGCGGTTTTCTATTAAACTGTGCCGGTCATTTTAAGACTTAGAGTTATTTAATGAGAATCAGAATTTCTTATCGTACTCTAAGGGCACATATTAAAAACCTCAGATATGAGGACTGATAGCTCAGCTGGATAGAGCATCCGCCTTCTAAGCGGACGGTCGCAGGTTCGAATCCTGCTCAGTCCGATTTTTGTTTTTTAAAGGACGAATTGATGCCCGAAATAAAATCATCTTCCAAAACGATTACTTCTTATCGTTTTGCATTTAATCGCTTTCAAAACCTCACTAAAGTCCTAGCTAAATTTCAGACACCAGCATTTTCTACATTAGAAAGAAGTGAGCGATATAACCTTGTTAACGAAGCACTACTCAAATGCATTCAAAAGGAGAAAGAACCCTGCTTTTTGCTTCCTGCCGTTCTAGATTTTATTGATCAAATAACAGAGCAAAAACAGCTTGATACCTATAACTTGAGCTCTTTTGAATTCTGGTTGAATCAATTTTCAAAACTTTCTGATCAAGAAAATTTATGTATTCGCGCTAAGATAGCGGGCCGACACATTCCTCGAGATGACTACCAAACATTCTTCCCTATCGGAATGGGAAAACGTTATCCGGGCAGTCACTTTGTTACCGGGCATGGGTCACCTGATTTAGATACAGCTGTCGCCTCTTTTTGGGGATGGCTCGATGCTTTTTCTGCAAGAGTTAGCGAAGGCCTTCATATTTGGAATCTTCCTCCAGGGGGAATTCTAACGACTCGAGAAGCTGCTCCTTTAACAGATGTTTTAGGAACTCGAATTTTTAATCATTTAAGCCAAAACAGAAGCTCTCTTACACTCTCAGGGCTAGACTTTACTTGCCAAAAAAACCTGATAAAGAAGAGTTTAAAGGACTCAACATTAGATTCAGAACATGCTCGACATAAAAACGCTTGCATGGTTGTGGATGATAAGGGTCACTTTTTAGGAGATTTACGTACAGCAGATTATGAAGGAATTCGTCAGATACAATCGATTGTCACTTACTGCTTAATTTGGTTTGAGAACGTTTTCCACTCTAAATTTATCACCCTTTTTACAAAGCAAAAAGTGCAGCATCAAGACGTGACAACCTGCGTCAATGATCTCTTTGAGATGCCTATTAAAAAGTGTTTAGAAGCTAAGAATTTATCTCCTGCTTTTTTTGAACATTTCAATCACTATCTTTTAAAAATATTAGGTTTGAAGGAGGGTTTAGACGCCTCTTTTAAGTCGTTTGCTCAAGCTCTTAAGTCACTTTCACTCTCAGGACTACTTCAGTTTAAAACGGGTATTTTAGATACTTTTAAGAAAAAAACACTTTTTGACAAAGTGGGTAATTTAATAGAAGATCGCCCTAAAATCTTCAAAATCTTTAATAGCATCATTTGCGATCTGGATCAAGCTCTCAAAGAGTTGCAACTATTCACAGAAAGTATCGATATCGCGCTTAAAATCAAAAAGGAGGTCTTTGGTTTTTTACCTAGATACGTCACTCCCCTTGCTACTCTTGATGAGATCCGTGATAAGATGAGTGTTTTTCATCATTTAACTGTGGTTGCTCCAAATAAGAACGGAACTTTCTGGCCGCTTGGAATAATACGCTCAGAAGATATTCGTCAGTCGGTACTAGGCACTGTGAGCTTACGAGACTTTTGTAATCGAGATGAGGTAAAAATCGCCTCTTATTTTGAAGTCATCAGCATTGTGGACCACCATAAAGCTAATCTTAAAACAAAAGCAGCTCCTGTAGTTATTACTGGCGATGCTCAGTCTTGCAATGTCTTATTAGCTGAAAAGACTTTTGAAATCAATGATCGCTATCCTATGACCGGGTTTTCACCCAAAAGTATTTCTATTCAACTCGATGCACTTTCAAACAAGCAGTTAAAGGCTTCTCAAATACGCATTCAAAGAAGGCTTCTTTCTCATCAACTCTCAGCTTTGCAACCGGGTTCTTTCTATGTGCACTCTGATCGCGCCTTTTTAGAATATTTATCTTATCTCCACGCTATTATTGATGACACAGATCTCTTTTCGAAAGTAACTCCAAGAGATCTTTACTGCACAGCTTCTATTTTGAATCGCATGAAATCGATTCTTCTAAATAAAGAGATTGAAGTGATCCAACTAGAATCTCTTAAAAACGACCCTGATTTTCTAAAAAAAGCTGTCCGCGCAATTGTAGAAGATCAAGACATGTACTCTTTATATAGCAAAATTTTCAGCGAGAAAGAGCATCAGATCAATGAAGCTATTAAACAAGCAGCATTAGGCAAATCTTCAAGTATTTTCTCCGACACTAAAGAACAAAATGGATGTTGTCGCATTAGCCAGACAAAAATTTTCTCTTCTAATGCTGTTGCTCTGAAAAAGCACTATGAGAAGCTTCTTTATTATTGGACTCAGAAAGCGGAAGAGGTTTATCAAAACCAGAATCAAATTGACCTTCATATTCATATGATGAGTACTATCCCAAATGCTCATGAAGTCTATGAAGGCCTACCTAAACATTACCTCCATCGCGACTATTTATGGATTTGGATACCGAATTCTAAACAAGCCCTCGACCATTTGGCGAGTTTTTTAAATGCCTTCAAGAGTTCTGAGAATGTACAAAGTGCTAACATGCACTTCCAAATTTTAGGGTCTGCTAAAGACTGCAATTATGAGGGTATTTTCAAACACCACTTCTTAGATATTCCTAAAGAGTCAAAAATCGCCCTACAAAAAAAGGTGCCTCTTGCAGTCTTATCTTTTGACGCAGGCACCCTCAATTCGAGAAAAGCTCACATTACTCCCTACTTACCACTTCTAGTTAAGTAAGAGGATTTAAGAAGCTTCTTTTTCTCCAGCTTTTTCTTCGTTCTTTTCTCCACCTTCTTCGTCTTCTTCAAGAATTTCTAAGCTTACGCGAATACCATTTCGGCTCGCAACAGACATTAGAAGAGTACGGATCGCGTTAATGGTCTTTCCTTTCTTTCCTATAATTTTACCAATATCAGCTTTCTGCACTGAAAGTTCAATAATAAGCGTTTGAGTTCCACCAATTTCATTTACTTTAACATCGTCGGGATTGTCAACTAAACATTTTACAATATATTCGACAAATTCTTTCATTATTCGTCCTCATTTGAGTTTTGATTTCGTAATATTAGGTCTATCATTATGTATGATACGACTTCCACTTTCACATTCCATAGTAAACCTTTTGTAGAAGGCCCTCGCGCAACTTACTATATATCAGTTGCTTTTATTTTTGCAAGGATTATAATTTAAAATGAAAAAAAAAGAAACCCTTTAATTCCAGGAAAAAAATGAAAACCATCCCGTTAAAAAACTTTAAAATAGGTCCAAAAGAAAAGCTCACTGTAATCTCTGGCCCTTGTGTTTTAGAGGGAGAAGCAGAGGCTTTAGAGGCAGCTAGTGGCTTGAAAGAAATTTTTAGTAAGCATGATGTCAATTTTATTTTTAAGGCAAGTTATGACAAGGCAAATCGCACCTCTATAGATTCATTTCGAGGTCCTGGACTAAAAGAGGGTCTTCGCATTCTTGAGAAGATCAAAACAGATTTAGACCTCCCTATTTTAACTGATGTACATACACCTAAAGAGGCTGAAGCAGCAGGTGAAATTTGCGATGTTATTCAAATTCCAGCTTTTTTGTGTCGCCAAACAGACTTGTTAGTTGCGTGCGCTAGAACAAAAGCCGTTATTAACGTGAAAAAAGGTCAATTTTTAGCTCCTTGGGATATGAAGCATATTGTGCATAAAATAGAGACTGCGGGTCATGAGAGGATGATCCTAGTGGATAGAGGAACTTGTTTTGGATATAATAATTTAGTAAGTGACATGCGAGGGATCCCCATCATGCAAGCTTTTGGCTACCCGGTATGTTTTGACGCCTCTCACTCTGTTCAGCTCCCTGGAGGGCTTGAAAAAAGCTCTGGAGGGCAAAGAGAGTTTATTCCAACACTTGCAAAGTCTGCTATTGCAGCAGGCGCTAATGTTCTCTTTTTAGAGTCGCACCCTAATCCAGAAAAAGCAAAGAGCGATCGAGCATCAGTTTTTCCTTTTAAAGAGCTTGATTCGTTTTTAGAGCAGATTGAAAAACTCTACACCCTTGTCCAAAGTTTCCATGTTTAAAAAAAGAGCTTTTCTCATTGTTTTCAGTATTTTATTTGTAACTGGGATACTTGGGACCCACGTTTTTTACGTCTCTGAGAAGAATAGAGAATCTCATCAAAAAGTTTTGGAGTATTTACAACCCACAAGCTTCCAGAATAAAGGGACAACTCAAAGGAACCAGGTCACTAAGAACCTATGGATGCAAAATAAAGAGACGCTTTATCAATATATGATTACGAGTGAAAATTCTATTCTTCACTTAAATCAGCTGAAGGATCGGGAGACAAAGATCGTAGAAGAAATGGAGCAATCAACTTGCCTACTCCAACAAAAAATCTACTATGTAGATGAAACAGGGAAAGAGATCAAAGACCTTACCTTAGAAAAAGGAACCTCTTTTCCTATGCAACAAATCTGTAGACTTAAAGTACAATCAGGAGTTTATACCTACCTCACTAAACATTTTGTAGGAGATGAGGTTCAAATTGAGATCTATGAACTACCTGGGCATGAATTTTCCTCTACTCTATCTTTTGAAAAAGGCCGTAAAGTGCTTGAGGGTAATTGTGACCATATCGACTTTTATTTCCTTGAATCCAAACCTAATTTGACGGTTCGAAATCTAATAGCAGATATTTTTGAAAAGGAAAAATGCTCATGAAAAGACTTCTATTTCTCCTTTTAATATGCTCCTTTCCACTACTAGCCAATTTCCCTATTGAATGTGAGGGAAGAACTGAGGTGACTTATAGGGGCGTTGAAGCAAATGCCTGGCATCGCATTATTTGCTATAACCCTGTCGCAATTGATTGGGACCAGCATCAGATCATTTGTTTAGACCCTAAAACAAAAGCTCATGTGCAGATTCAATTTGTTGATCCGGATAGAAAAATTTATGCGGATAATTTAACGATTCTCTACAATTCTGATCGAGACACTCTTACTTTAGAAGAGATTAATCTATTTGGAAATGTGAAGCTTATCTCACACGAAGTGACTGAGGGTTCCTCTCATTTTCAATACGCACTGGCGGATAGGTTAGAGTATCACCATGGAACAGAACAACTTTTCTTACTTGCCAAGCCACATCAAAATGTCCTTTACTTTGATGAAACACACAACTATACCATGAGTGCTCCTAAAATAGTGGTTACCCGTAGCACCATAACAAAAAAGCCCTCTATTAAAGGGGAGGGTCCTGTTCGCTTTATTTTTAAAGAAGAAGAGCTTGATCAATTCAAACAACATTTTGGTAGGAGTACCCTTTCTGATGAATCCATCTGATTTTTTATTTTACGTTGAGCGTTTAAGTAAAACATACAACTCTAAACAGGTGGTAAGCAACCTTTCGTTTGGAATAAAGAAGGGAGAAATCTTAGGCCTCTTGGGTCCTAACGGGGCAGGGAAAACAACAGCTTTTTATATGTCTATTGGGCTTATTAAGCCTGATGGAGGGAAAATTGTTTTTAATGGCCAAGATATTTCCAACTTATCGATTTACCATAGGGCTAAAATGGGAATGGGTTATTTAGCTCAAGAGCCTTCCATTTTCAGAAACTTAACAGTCGAAAAAAATATATTGTGTATCTTAGAAACACTTAAGATGCCAAAAAAAGAGCGCGCTATCCAGCTAAAAGCCCTCTTGCACGAACTCAACCTGCATAAGCTTGCAAGAAAGAAAGCATCATCCCTTTCTGGTGGAGAAAGAAGACGATTAGAAATTACTAGAGCCTTAGTTACAAAGCCTAGCTTCTTACTTTTAGATGAACCTTTTGCAAATGTGGACCCGATTACGATTCATGATGTAAAAGAGATGATACGCCTTTTAGCTCGCAAGAATATCAGTATCTTAATCACCGATCACAATGCTCGTGAGATCTTCTCCGTTGTGGATCGCTGTTACCTCATGCAAAAAGGAGAAGTGACTTTCAGTGGATCTGTAGATGACCTTATCCAAAATAAAGAAGCTCGGGAGAGTTATTTAGGTAAAGATTTCGCCCTATAAATTATATTCTCAACCAAGGAGAATATAATTTATACAAAAGCGCGCTTGATTTGAAAGGAATAGATGAAGTTAGCGAGTTCTAGCTAAAAGCTCGCTCTCTTTAAAGAAGAAAGCAATTTCTCTTTCAGCTGTGTCAGGACCATCTGATCCATGAACTGCATTTTCGCCGATAGACTTACCGAACTCTTCTCGGATTGTCCCTTGGGCTGCTTCATCAGGATTAGTAGCACCCATGACTTCTCTGTTCTTAGCAATTGCATTCTCGCCTTCAAGAACTTGAATAACTACAGGACCTGAAGTCATAAACTCTACAACCTCACCAAAGAAAGGTTTGTCTTTATGGATATCATAGAACTCTTCAGCTTCTTCTTTAGATAGGTGTTTCATTTTGAGAGCTACGATGGTGAGTCCAGCTTCCTCAAACTTCGATAAAATAGCCCCTACTTCGTTACACCCAACAGCGTCAGGTTTAATAATAGAAAGTGTACGTTCCGTCGCACTCATAAAATAGTCCTCAATTCTTTAATAAATCCATAAAACAATCGCTAAATTATATAAGTTCGAAGATAAAAAGAAAGTATAAACTATAAATAAAGTCTTTTTTCAAGTGCTTCTAACTCGTTTTTAATCTCTTGGGGAAGGCGATCTTTAAATAATTTAAAATATTCCTTAATCTCTTTGGTCTCACAAATCCACTCTTCTTTGTTAACTTCAAAGAGTTTTTTGAGTGCTTTTTCTGATAGACTTAGGCCTGAAAGATCAAGTGAATATTGCTTAGGAAGATAACCAATTGCCGTTTTCTCTTTCACATCATGACCTTGAACACTTTCAAAAATCCATTTGAGAACGCGAGAGTTCTCTCCAAAGCCTGGCCAAAGAAACCTTCCTTCAGAATCTTTTTTAAACCAATTGACATAGAAAATTTTAGGTAGTTTATCAGGATCCCCTTTTTTCCCAACTTCTAACCAATGTTTAAAATAGTCAGCCATGTGGTAACCACAAAAAGGGAGCATTGCAAAAGGGTCATGTCTAAGTTTTCCAAGAGAACCTTCAGCGGCAGCTGTTGTTTCAGAAGAAATGCTTGTCCCTAAAAAAGTACCGTGTTGCCAATCAAAGGATTGATAGACTAGTGGAATAGTTGAGGATCTTCTTCCTCCAAAAATAATGCCTTCGATGGGAACTCCCTTAGGGTCTTCCCAATTCGCATCTATAATGGGGCATTGCTTAGCGTGCGCTGTAAAGCGGGCATTTGGGTGAGCAGCTTTAGATCCCATCTCTCTTATCCAATCATGGTTAAGCCAGTCGGTTAAATGAGCAGGCCTTTCTTCTGTCATTCCTTCCCACCAGACATCTCCATCGTCAGTTAAGGCCACATTTGTAAAGAGTGTATTTTTGGACATTGAATACATAGCATTAGGGTTAGATTCAAAGGAGGTCCCCGGAGCTACTCCAAAAAATCCATTTTCTGGATTGATAGCGTAGAGCCTTCCATCGTCTCCAAATCTCATCCAGGCGATGTCGTCCCCTACACACTCCACTTTCCAGCCCGGAAGCGTAGCTGTCATCATCGCTAAATTTGTTTTTCCACAAGCAGAGGGGAAGGCTGCTGCAAAATACTTTTTTTTCCCTTCAGGGCTTGTGAGACCTAGAATTAACATATGCTCTGCAAGCCACCCCTGTTCTTTAGCTAAAACAGATGCAATGCGAAGAGCAAAGCACTTTTTTCCTAAAAGAGCATTCCCCCCATATCCACTTCCAAAGGACCAAATGCTTTTTTTAGAAGGAAAGTGAACGATATGACGCTTATCAGGATTGCATGGCCAAGGAACATCTTCTTGTCCCTCGGGCAAAGGGACTCCAACAGAATGGGTTCCTGGGATAAAAGTCCCCTCCTCTCCTAAAAAACCTAAAACGGGTCGACCCACACGTGCCATGATAGACATAGAGCAAACAACATAAGGGGAATCTGTAATTTCTATTCCAATGTGAGAGAGCTTAGATCCTAAGGGGCCCATGCAATAAGGGATCACGTACATCACCCTCCCTTTCATGCAGCCTTTGAAAAGAGTTTTCAAATGCTTTTCCATTTCAACTGGACTTTTCCAATTATTCGTTGGACCTGCATCACTTTCTTTGTCGCTACAAATAAAGGTTCTGCTTTCTACTCGGGCAACATCTGCTGGATCGGAGCGTGCTAAGTAACTATTGGGACGCCTATCTGGATTTAGGGGAACTAGAGTTTTAGACTTAATAAGAAGTTGAATCAAGCGATCATATTCTTCTTTTCCACCCTCACATAGATGGACACGCTCTGGAGCGCAAAGTTCAACTTGAGTCTTAATCCAACTTTTTAATGCTTTATTTGGTGTCCATAAAGAAAGCTGCTTCTCTAAGGTCATATACGTAATTTTCTTTTCTTAAATTTATCTAGGTACTCTAAGGCTTTCCCTGTTCCCAGGCACACAACTAAAAGAGGGTTGGGCGCGATAATCATAGGCAGACCTGTTTCTTTAATTAAAGCTTTGTCAAAACCTTTAATTAAGGCTCCCCCTCCAACTAAAACCATACCTCTATCAACAAGGTCTGCTGCAAGTTCTGGGGGACATTTTTCTAAGGTGAGTTTCACAGCTTCAACAATCTGTTGAATAGGCTCTGAGAGACACTCTCTGATTTCAACGGAGTTGATTCTTTTGGTAATAGGAAGTCCTGCAACTTGGTCACGTCCACGTACTTCCATCTCTAGTTCATTTTCACCAAGGGGATAAGCAGAACCAATTGTGATTTTAATTTCTTCAGCTGTACGCGGTCCAATCATAAGATTATAGGTTCTTCTCATATAATTGATGATGCATTCATCAAATTCATCTCCGGCAATTCGAAGAGACCTGGATTCAACAATTCCTCCAAGAGAGATAATAGCAATTTCCGTTGTTCCACCCCCAATATCAATGATCATATTAGCACAAGGTTCGTGTACTGGAAGGTCAACCCCAATAGCTGCAGCCATAGGCTCATCAATTAAAACGACTTCTTGGGCTCCTGCGTGCAAGGCTGAATCCTCTACAGCACGCTTTTCCACCCCTGTAATGCCTGATGGCACTGCGATGAGTATTTTGGGTCTAAACAGGCTTCGAGTTGGAGTGACGCGCTTAATAAGCTCTTTTAACATCCCTTCTGTTGTTTCAAAATCTGCGATCACACCATCTTTCATTGGCCTTACCGCATGAATTTTTTGGGGTGTTTTTCCAAGCATTGCCTTTGCTTTATGCCCAACAGCTAAAACTTCATTCGTTCTAGAGTCTACAGCAACAACGGAAGGCTCGGATAGAACAATCCCTCTCCCCCTGACATAGACTAAGGTGTTAGCTGTTCCTAAATCAATACCAATATCGCTAGAAAAGAAGCCCGCAAGCTTGTTGAATCTCTTCAAAGAAGCCTTCTTCATCTTTTCCAATAAGGCACTGAGGTGATTTCTTTTGATCATGTATTTTCCTTATACTTGCAGTAATTCAAGAACTTCTTCCCATGTCAATTTAGACATCGCTTCATCATCCGTACAGATGACTTTCTTAACAAGGCCCCGTTTCTTGTCCTGCATTTTAATAATTTTTTCCTCAATAGTTCCTACAGTTACCAGCTTATAAGACATGACAGATTTTTTCTGCCCTATACGATGCACTCGGTCTGTAGCTTGATTTTCAACTGCAGGATTCCACCACATATCATAATGTATCACCGTATCAGCACCCACTAAATTCAATCCTGATCCTCCTGCTTTCAGAGAAACTAAAAAGACTGAAATTGAAGGATCTCTATTGAAATCTTTGACAACTTCTAAGCGATTTTTGGTTGATCCATCTAAATATGAAAAGCGAATTCCTTGTTGTTCTAAATCTTTTCGCATTATTTTTAACATACGAGTGTATTGGCTGAAAATAACAATCTTATGTTTTCCTTCAATTAAGGTATTTAAAAGCTCTTTAAGCATGTCATATTTAGCTGAGTCCCCGTCTTCTGCGGTATCTTTGGCAAAAATTGCAGGGTGACAGCAAATTTGTTTTAAACGTGTCAAGGTTGCAAGAACATGAATCTGTATTTTATCAAAACCTTCTTTCTTAACTAAAGAGGATAGTTCTTCTCTCGCTGTGTTGACGTAGTTGGTGTAGAGTGTATTTTGTTCCGGAGTCAATTGACAGTGGTATACAATGTGGGAGACTGGAGGCAAGTCATCTAAAACATCTGTTTTCATTCTACGAAGGATAAAGGGAGCGACTTTCTTCTTGAGTTGCACCATGTTCTCCTTACTTGCATGACCTGAATCCCTCATATATTTTTCAACGAAGCGCTTATAGCTGCTGAGCAGGCCAGGCATTAAAAAGTCAAAAAGGCTCCAGAGCTCTAGGAGAGAATTCTCTATAGGAGTACCGGTTAGAATGAGCTTATAAACAGACTGCAACAATTTGACTGATTGCGCATTGCGAGTGCTACGATTTTTAATATGTTGAGCTTCATCTAGAATCACATAACCCAATTTGTGTTTTTTATAAGATTCTATATCTTTTTGAAGCAGGCTATAGGATGTAATGAGAATTTGATATTTTTTAATCGACTGCAATATTTTTTTACGTTGATTCGGAACTCCATCGATGACCAAAACTTTGAGTTGGGGGTTAAATCTTTGAAACTCTTCAAACCAATTGTATAGAAGAGATGTAGGACACACTATTAACGAGAGCGTTTTAGTGGAGTTCATTTGATAGAACTGTGTTAAAGCCACAATTGCCTGAAGGGTTTTTCCAAGCCCCATATCGTCAGCTAAAACTCCATTGAGGTGCATGGTTCTTAATCGTTCTAACCAGCTCACCCCTTCTACTTGGTAATTTCTTAAATTCGCAATAATCTCTTTGGGTACTGCAGAAGATTTAAAATCAACATTCCCTAAAATTTGCTTTTGCACCTCTTTAATACGAGGAGTCATGGTTACTTTGATAGGAAGATTTTTAAACTGAGTAGCGTTAAGGGTAGAAAGCGCCCAAAGCGGCCTTTTTAAAACGTAGTTTTCAATACGTGTAAGTCCTATTTCATCAAAACACTGAATGATAGGAGTTAGTCTTTCTAAATCTAAGACAAGGGTTTTATGAATTCCAGAAGATTTCTTCTTGTTTTTACTTGTGTAATCCTCTTTGAGTTCAATAAAATTTCTCTTAGAGGAGCAGCAATCCCAAAGTAGGTCTAGTTCAATATTTTGTAGATATCCGTTCACTTTCAGTTCAAGTTGAAACTGGTCCACTTGATCACTTTCAGACAAGTTGAGTTCAAAGTCTGTTTCATCATATATGAACTGGTCCAATAAGTTTTGCGGACAATCAAATTCAATCCTATCTTGATATTCAGGGACAATACTCGTCATAAATTCGACAATAGCTTTTTCAGATTTGGCTACAAAAGCACCAATTTTCGGATTAAAAACAAAGCCTTGAAAGAGCCCTTCCATAATGATTCGTTCTTCGATAAGATTACGAGACAAAATTCCTTGTTCTGTAATGAAGGAAGATAAGTGATCTCCTGTCAAATCTGCTGGAGCTATAGGGATCCTCACTTCATCATAAATAAACTCAAGATTAGCATCCAACTCCCCGTCAATGTAGGAGATTTTACAGTACGCTTTAAGCTCATTAGTAAAGGGATAAGTTACAAATTGATCGAGTTTTTTCTGATTGTCAACTCTTGCATAGCGTAACAGTTCAGGCAGTGCATTTTCAACAAAGGATCCAAAAAGAGGCTCTGGGATAACAAGATTCGCCATTTTCCTAAGATCTTGCAGATGCACCCGCTTTACTTCTGGAGGAAAAGAAAAGTAAGTATTGTCATGAATGATACCAGGTTTTGCTCCCTCAAAAAAGAGTACATCCTCCAGCTTTTGATTTACTCCCTTTAAGTAAATGGAGGGCTGCAAAAAAAGTTTTGGGGCCGGCAGCTGCATCGACTCTACTTTGAAATGGATATCAGCTTTACTTAAAGAGAAGCAAAGAGGGGTCTCTAAATTTCCAGAATAAAGAGAAGGCATAAGCAAGGTTTCATCTTCATCTTTTCTACCTGACTTTGATATCTGAGCTAAAGCAATTAAGTAAGCTTTGTTTAGTAAGTCTCCAAAGACCACCTTTGCAAAAGGGATTACTTTTGAGTTAACATCTGTTTCAATCGTCTGACTTCCGATGTGATCAATAATCATTTTAATCATTTCATTCTGTTCTACTGGGAATGAACGATAATCAAATCGATAGCGCTTTCCTCCTATCAAGATTGACTCTTGGAAGCGTATGGCATTGAGAAATGCCCGAACATTGGGGATATTCAAAGGTTTAGATCTAAAGGGCAGTCTTAGAGCTAGTTGCAAGACTACATTCGTTGGATTTTTGGGAGTATGGAGGATAATACAAAGTTCTGCATTTTCGACTTCCAGTTCTTTTTGGTTCGTAAAAAAGTAAGGAGAAGTACTTAAAAGGCGTGAAGCTTCTACGTATTCTTTAAGGAGTTCTTTCTCATACGCTTCATTTTTTCGAGTAGTCTCTTTATTTTTGGCCTCTTTAACAGCTTCAATAATTTCTTCTTTTTCTTCGTCAAGAGACTCACTTTCTTCAAGACCCGTCTCTTTAGAATAGGTGACAAGAATATGATCTAAGTTCGCTTCTAGATGAAAAAGCAGTGCTGCTAAGTGTTGACAATCATAGCTATATGGACAATCACAATTTGAGTCTATTGTGCAAGAATCCCCACGACTGATTTCAATTTCACTTTCGTAATTGTTATTAAATTTTCCTGTAATACTCCCACTTAAACGCAGGCTATCTGAATCAAAATGCAGAATCTTGGCAGTCAGCACCATTTTTTTTTCATAAAGAGTCTTCCCTTCACGAAGTATGTTGGAGGAAAAATCTTGTCTTAGCTTTCGAAAATTTAGCATATTTTTTTCATTCGGGAGTTAGAGATTTAACATATTCATTTAAAACTGCATTTGGGATTTGCTGCTTTTGTAATGTTTTTTCTTTACACCTTCAATAGTTTTTTTTAAAGCTAAAAAATAACAAAATTAATTAAGGGCTATTTCACAAAAAAAATCAAACACTTATGAATAGAGGCCCATCTTCCCTAAATAAAAAAAACGAAATAAGAAAAACTAAGTTTTTAGGTTTTTTAATTTAAATTTCCGAACACTAAAATTTTCTAGCTTTTTTATTCCTTATTTCATAAAATACGATCAGTACTTTAAATAAGTATGTCCCTTTTTGGTTCTAGATCAAAGTTTCCTCCATTCTTTGGTTTAGAACCATTTTTTTCCCTAAGAAAATTTTAGTTCTAACAAAAAGATTTAGTTTTTGATTTTATTATTAAGCGGGCTTGAGCTGATCAAAAAAGGCTTCTCTTTCAGGTAAACTTTCTTTTTAGTTCAGTGCAACCTTGTTTAAGTTGTAGTACTGACTTCTATATTAAGCGGCTTCCAATATAATATTTGGCCATTAATAGCTCTGATTTGAGAGATAGTGAAGGGGTATTTTATTTCTAAATTTGAATTTAAACCAACTCCGCTACTCAAGTTTAGAAAAATTAATTTATAATAGGGGGCAATTCCTCAATCCTCTTGTAAAATTTCATTTCGAACTTGAGAAAAATTCATTCTAAGTGGATAATCTCCAAGTCAAATGCAAAATATGCAGCATTAAATGCGGGTGTAGCTCAGTGGTAGAGCATCACGTTGCCAACGTGAGGGCCGTGAGTTCAAATCTCATCACCCGCTTATTATTTATGATCAAATAGGAGATGCACGTGGCTGAGAAAGCACCAAAAAAGAAGGTCCCTTCAAAATCAACAACGCCAAAAAAGAAGACCCCTGCAGCTCCTAAAAAAACTTCTTCAAGCACGAAGACCCCTTCGCCTCAAAAAAAGATTTCACCGCCAGAAGTTAAGACACCTAAGTCTGTAAAGACTAAAGCGTTTGAAGATTCCTCAGTAAAAGTAGATCTCAGTATTTCCCCTGGCTGCTCTGCATCTCTCCTAGCTACCTTATCTCAAAAAGTAATTGAAGAGGCTCATATAGAGGCTCTAAAAGAAGTTGGAAAAAATATTTCGTTACCAGGTTTCAGAAAAGGGAAGGTTCCTAAAAGCTTAATTGAGAAGAATTACGCTCCTAATATTCAGGAAAAATCTTCACAGATTCTAGTTCAAAAAGGATTAGATTTAAGTTTAGCACTGACCCAAATAAGACCCTTAAATTATAGAAACGTAAAACCTAAAATTGAGAAGCTCACTGATTCTGAAGCTGTTTTCTCATATGACTTTGAGACCTATCCAGAAGTCCCTACTATTCCTTTAGAGAAAATTAAGCTTGAACAAGTTAAATCCGAAAAGATTACAGATGATCGCGTGGAAGAGGTCATTGATGTGATGCGTTCTTACCGAGCTAAATGGGAGCCTATTGAAGATAGAGCTATTAAAAAAGGTGACTATGTCGACTTAGACGTTTTGAACTTAGAAACAGATACGAAGTTAGTTTCACATAAGAGAGTAGAAGTTCAAAAGGGTAAATTAAGTCAATGGCTCATTGAGGTTCTAGTAGGAATGAAGAAAGACGAGTCCAAGGAAGCGGTAAGCAAATGGGATGACTCGTTACCAACTTCAGAAAAGAAAGACTTCAAGGCGACTAAATGTAAAGTAACTGTTCTAGGAATTTTCAAAGGGGATCTACCACCAGTAGATGAGGAGTTTGCTAAAGCGATGGGTACCCAGTCTGTTGCAGATCTTAGGACTCAAGTTTTAATTCGTTTAAATAAAAATGCCGAAACCGCTTGTGAAAACCAGCAAAAGGCTCTTTTAGACGAAGCCTTGGAAAAGCTCGTAGACTTTGACTTGCCCGAAACACTTTTAGAAGCTGAAAAAAAGACTAAATTAAAGTTGAAAGAGCAGCAAAGCGGGAATAAGACACTTTCTAAAGAACTCTCGGCTAAGATGGACAAAGAAGCTTTGGCCGAAGCTCGAGTAGCCTTAAAGCTCTTTTTCATTCTTCAAAAGATTGCTAACGACAATGAAATTATTGTCTCTGAGCAAGAGTTGCGTGATGTTTTGTCTGAAAGGCTCTCTCAACTTAATCTCCCTAAAGAAGTTTCATCAAATCAGCAGTATAAGAATCAATTGATTCAAGAAATGCGTATGAATTGCTTCATTGACATCTTAACTGAAAAAGTTAAGCGACATTTGTTAAAAGGAGTTTCTTTTGTTTAGGCCCTTCTTTTTGAAGGTCCTACAAAAAAAATAGAAAGTTCTAGAAAAAAAAACAAAGTCCGTTCAATAGTGGGGAAATTGAAACTCGTGCAAGGAAATAACTATGTCAAAGAAATTAAATAACTCTATGTCTTTAACTCCCTATGTAATAGAAGATACCGGCCGTGGTGAACGGTCTATGGATATTTATTCTCGTCTTTTAAAAGACCGGATCATTTTTATTGGAACAGGGATAGACGACCAAGTAGCAAACGTGGTCGTAGCCCAACTTCTCTTTTTAAGAATGGAAGACCCTAAAAAGGAAATTAGTATCTTTATTAATTCTCCTGGCGGCTATATTACGTCCGGATTGGCTATTTTAGATACAATGCGCTTTTTAGGCTGTGATATTAAGACTTACTGTATTGGCCAAGCAAGTTCTATGGCTGCAGTTCTTTTAGCTGCTGGAACAAAAGGTAAACGTTTTGCCCTTCCAAACAGTCGTATTATGATACACCAGCCATCAGGTGGCGTAATTGGAACTTCTACAGACATTCACCTTCAGGCTAAAGAAATTGTATTAATGAAGAAAAGACTTGCAGCTATTTTAGCCGAATCTGTGGGTAAAGATTCCGAAACAATTATCAAAGATTCTGATCGAGATTTCTTTATGAGTGCTGAGGAAGCAGTAGAATATGGTTTAGTAGACCAGGTCATTTCAAGACAACCTGTTACAGAGGAAGCTTTAGCAACATGACAAAAAAATCGTTTTCGAATCAAGAAGCTACTTTATGCTCGTTTTGCGGCCGAACAGAAGATTTGGTTGAAAAGCTTATTTCGGGCCCAAATGTATTTATCTGTGATAAGTGCGTTCGACTTTGCATGGGTATTATAGAGAAGAAAACGACAACGCATGAACTTAAAATTCTAAAACCTAAAGAAATATATGAGAAACTCAATGAGTATGTCATTGGCCAAAATGCAGCTAAAAGAACTATAGCCGTTGCTGTTTATAACCATTACAAACGCATTGAGATGATGAGTAAAGGTGAAGACGTTGAATATAGTAAATCCAATGTGATGGTAATGGGGCCAACAGGATCTGGGAAGACCCTTTTAGCAAAAACTCTCGCACGCATTTTAGATGTTCCCTTTACTATTTCAGATGCAACGACTTTAACAGAGGCTGGATATGTTGGAGAAGATGTTGAAAACATTATCTTAAGGCTCCTTCAAGCAGCTGATTATGATGTCGCGCGCGCTGAGCAAGGGATCATCTACATTGATGAAATTGATAAAATAGGCCGTACAACTTCCAATGTTTCAATCACTCGTGATGTCTCTGGTGAAGGTGTACAGCAAGCTCTTCTTAAAATAGTAGAGGGCACGACTGCCAACGTCCCTCCTAAAGGTGGACGTAAGCACCCTAACCAAGAATATATTAAGATCAATACAGACAACATCCTATTTATTGTAGGGGGCGCGTTTGTCAGCCTTGATCAAATCATTGCTAAAAGGTTGGGTAAAAGCACAATTGGCTTTAATCAGGGAAAAAAAGCTCAAGATTTACATAATAAGGACTATCTACTCTCTGAAGTTGAACCTCAAGATCTTGTTCAGTTTGGACTGATCCCAGAGTTTATTGGTCGTTTTAACTGTATTGTCAATTCTAATGCATTAAAAGAAGCTGATCTTATCAAAATTTTAACAGAACCTAAAAACTCTTTGATTAAACAATATACAAATATGTTTGCTCAAGAAAATGTGAAGCTCACCTTCACTGAAGATGCTCTCAAAGAGATTGCTGCAAAAGCTATCAAAGCTGAAACAGGGGCTCGTGCACTTCGAATGATTTTAGAGAATCTGCTTAGAGACTTAATGTTTGATATTCCATCAGATGAAAAGGTCAAAGAAGTGATTATTGAAAAAGAGACTCTTACAGAAGGTAAAGCTCCTGTTGTCAAACGATCTGATTCAGATGATGAAAAGATCGCTTAGATAACTCGTATCCATCCCATAGAAATATTAAAGATTTTCTCTTCTAAGCTCCATAGCTGGTTCAGAGCACCTGAGGAGTTTAAGAGCAACTGATCTTGAGCTGAGAGCTCAAAGAAACCATATAAGGTCCCTGATTTCTCAATAGCTTTGCCCTCAAACTCGACTACACCTAGTTGCACTTCGTAGAGCCCAGGCTTATTTGGCGCTGTAAGAACAAAGTTTTTGGGGTATACAGAATAATTTTCATAGACTCTATTTTGCTCATCAACCCCCATAAAACCTTCAAGTCTTTTTCCAATGATCCGTCTTTCTGAGAGTATAAAGGATTGAGCTCCAATTTCTTTAATTCCTATCAAGATTTGACGTAAAACTTGGGGGCCTCCTTTTGGCTGAAGGTTGATATTGAGCGTTCCAAAAACTTTTGTTCCTCCGCTCACAGTGATCTCATTTAAGCCATTATCGAAATTAAAGTCTGAGATACAGGTGCTACGATAGGATATCTTTTTAGGGACCTCACGCTGAAGTTCTGATGAAGAGACCGAAGATATTTCCATTATTGATTCTGAAGAATGTTCTTAAAAATCAGACTTTATCACAAAATAATATAAAATTCAATCCAACAACATCTAAAATAATTCAATATGCACAAAAAAGCAGGATCAACTATAAGAAAGTAAATTATGAAAATTCTATTATGCATGTAGACTTCAAAAAAATAGTTGGCGCCTCTCTTGGAAGTTTTTTAGAGTGGTATGATTTTTCTCTCTATGCTTTTTTAGCGCCTTATTTATCTCGCATCTTTTTTCCACAAAATGACCCTAACGCCCTCATCTTTACTTATATTATTTTTGCTGCGACTTACCTAGCTAGACCTCTTGGAGGACTTATCTTTGGTCACTTTGTAGATAAATTTAGTCGTAAAAAAGTTTTAGTCACTGCAATGGCTATGATGGGTCTTTCAACTACTTTAATCGGGTTTGTTCCCTCCTTTCAAAGTATTGGATGGTGGGCTCCAAGCTTATTATTACTTATGCGATCTATCCAGGGCTTTTCAATAGGTGGAGACTATACAGAATCTCTCGTCTATTTGATAGAGCATGGTGAAAATGGAGGACGAGGAAAACTTGGGTGCTATATTAATATAGCTGCATCTTTGGGTGCTCTCATAGCTCCCATCTTTATTTTCTTCTCTAAAGCCATTTTTAAGGGAAGTGCCTGGTGGAGTATCGGGTGGAGAACACCTTTCTACTTTGGAATATTAGCAGCCATACTTGGCATCTATATACGTTTAAAGTTTGGAGAGTCCCCTCAATTTGAAAAAGTTTTGAAGGAAAAAAAGCAGTCTGAAAGCCCTTTGAAAGAATTATTTGCAACTCAGAAAGCAGCCATGCTTAGGTGTCTTATTTTTGCAATCTATGTAGGAGTTGCCTTTTACATCATTCTAATTTTTTTAAATACTTGGTATATTCACGATAAGGGAATGTCTTTAGATACGGCACTACTTATTAGCTTTGTAACACTTATTCTCAATATTGTGGGGACCTATATTGGAGGAGCACTTAGTGATCGCATTGGCCGAAAGAAGACCTTCTTCATTGCAACAGTTGTAATTGGTATCTGCACGATTCCAGCGTTTATTCTCATACAAAAAGTTCTTGTTCCACAGCATATGCTATTTTGGATCCTGGTTGTAGAAGGGGCACTTTTATGTTTCAATGGCATGATTTCAGGAGTTCTACCAGCAACAATGGTCGAGATGCTTCCTGTACAAGTAAGAGGATCAGCCATTGCCTTTAGCTATAATCTAGCGATCGGTATTTTTGGAGGCACCTCCCCTATTGTTTGTCTCCTTTTACTTAAAAAGACCCACTCAATCATTGGACCTGCAATTTATGTTGTATTAACAGCACTTTTGGCTTTCTTTACATTGTTTACATTTAAAGAAACCTACAATGAGCCCCTTAGAGAATCTTAAGGTTCTTCAAAACCATAAGAGAAGCTTTCCCCCCTGTACACCAAAATAATTTTGACATTTTTGTATTTTGAAGTTATAAAGGATCGCTTTTCGGAGGACTTTTGTGAAAAAAAAGAAATATATATCAGTTGAACTTGAACATTATAGCTTAATGCTTTCTTCAATTTTAAATAAGGGAACAGCATTTTCAGAAAAAGAGCGACACACGTTTAAATTACATGGTCTTCTCCCCCCCTATATAGGCAATTTAACTCAGCAAAAAAAACGCTCTTATGAAGCTTTCCAAGCTAAGGCTACAAACCTAGAAAAGTACATTTACCTAAGAGATTTGCAAGACTCAAATGAAACGCTTTTTTATAGTTTGATCAAAGATCATGTTGAAGAGCTTCTCCCTATTATTTATACTCCTACTGTGGGGCTTGGCTGCCAACGATTTAGTAAAATATTCAGGAGACCTAGAGGCGTTTTTATTTCCTATCCTTTAAGGGATCGCATGGATGAGATTTTGTCTCACAAGCGTTTTGATTCTGTTAAAGTCATTGTCGTTTCAGACGGAGAGAGGATTTTAGGCCTTGGAGATCAAGGCGCTGGAGGAATGGGCATTCCTATTGGAAAGCTAGCTTTATATACAGCTCTTGCTGGGATTCATCCAAGAAGCACGCTTCCCATATTTCTTGATGTAGGTACAAACAATGAAGAACTCACTGATGACCCTCTTTATCTGGGTTGGCGAAGCAAGCGAATTCAAGGACGCGCCTATACCAATTTTATAGAGAGCTTTGTTACATCTGTTAAGAAGCGTTTTCCAAACATTCTACTTCAGTGGGAAGATTTCTCCAAATCTAATGCAACGAGTATTCTTGAGAATTATCAAGATAAAATCTGTTCTTTCAATGATGATATTCAAGGGACAGCTTCTATTGTTGTGGCCACGCTTTTAGCAGCAATTCAAGTTTCTAAGGTCCCCCTTGCTGAACATACGCTTGTTATTGCAGGTGCAGGCTCAGCAGGTTGTGGAATTGCAAGCCTTGTAATCAAGCTTATGGAAGAGGCTGGAATATCTGAAGAAGAGGCTTTATCTCGTATCTTTCTAACCAATCAAAAAGGTCTCTTAACGAAAGACAGTGCACGCCTTTTACCCTTTCAAAAAAAATATTGTAAATCTAAGGCTTTTTTAAAAAAGTGGTCCTCAAGTGATAAAACCTCGTTTACTTTAGAAGAGACTGTGAAACAGGCCAAGCCTACTATTTTAATTGGGGTGACAGGACAAGCCAAACTGTTTACGAAGTCAATGGTTCAGCAAATGGCTAAGACAATAGAGCACCCGATTATCTTTCCCCTTTCTAATCCAACAAGCTGCTCTGAAGCCGATCCAAAAGACCTTATAGACTGGACGAATGGAAAAGTTCTTTTGGGAACAGGAAGTCCTTTTGAACCTGTTAAGAGAAATGGAAAGTTAATGCGGGTAGACCAAGCTAATAATGCGTATATTTTTCCAGGAGTTGGTCTTGGGGTGATAGCCTCAGGCGCTACAAGAGTGACCGAAGAGATGTTCATCGAAGCTTCTAAGGCTTTGGCTAACCTCTCCCCATCTAAAAAAGATCCCAAAGCCAACTTACTCCCCCCAATAACGGACAGTCTTAAAATTTCCTTTAAAGTAGCTCTAGCAGTAGCAAAAGAAGCCATGCGCTCAAATCTCGCTAAAAAAAGAAGTGATGAGAAGATGGAAGAGCTCATCAAAGAGCAAATCTGGGATCCTGTTTATTTAGAATACCGAAAGAAAAGAAAGTCTTAACATCTATTTAAAAATTTAACTTTATATATAATTTAGACTGTTTTTAGTAATATTGTATTAAATAATAAGTCTAAGTAAAATAGGGACACCTTATTTTTTTAAAGAGAGAATTATTATGACAGCTCACGTTTCTGCAGATCATTTTGTTCCTAATCCTCCTGAATTCACTGAAAGCTTTTTTGAACCAGAGCCTCAAGTTATAGAGGTTCCACCTCAAACTCTGGCTCCTCCTCGTAAAAATTTTGACTTTGAAAACGTGACTCTCAATATTCCAGATATCATCACTCCTAATGTTTCAACAGAAGATCTAGTCTTGTATCAAAATTTTGTTGATCAATTCATTTCAAAGTACACGTATGTATCCTCTCCATTTGGAATGGTCTGTCCAGGGCACCCAGAAGCTTTATATCCCTATCCAGGACCCATGCCTGAAAACCCTCATGCTAACAAAACAGTGGTAGGTCAATTCATACAAAGAGGTTTCTCTGCGAAGTTCAGAGAAGAGGAGAGAGCTTATAAGGATGCACTTAGGCATTGGGAAGTTCAAATGAACCATCACATTATGGAAGTGCCCTCTTTGCAAGCTAAAGATCTATTATTCAAAGGTTATGCAGCACTTCTTCAAAATCGTACAGATGAGGCTATTGAATTTGCATCCGTAGCCCAACAAGTACACTCTTTTAATGCAGATGCTCTGGCTCTTCTAGTTGTAGCACACTCTCAAAAAGGAGATCTTGAGGCAGCCGCTCGTTATGAAAAAAAGCTTCTTGAAGTTAGACCTGCGTCCCCACTCAATACAATTGGGCATTTGATGCTTGAGAATATTATTCAGATCGCTCTCTCAGACACTTATAAAAGTGCTTGCCAAGGCACTTTAAGCCAATTAGATGATCTAAAGCTTAATATCCCCCTGCAAAAAGGTCTTTTAAAAGAGATGATCCAGGCGAATTTAATCCAAACTTGCAATGATCGATTTGGTGTTGCTGGGGTAGACTTTCTGGACTTAATCACTCTATACTTTATAGACGAAATTACAGCAGAGGGGCCACCTGAAGAAACGACTGAGCTTGGCAAAAATGTAGAGACTCATTTTCCCCATTTAGCTGAAATGTTTGAAAGCATTGAAGAAAATATCATTCTCATTTCAGAAGCCGATATGTGGTCTAAGTTTCCAGCAGTTCAAGCTTTGGAAAAGGAAGGGTTTAATAAGAGTCCGAATCAGGACAAAGCTTGGGTCAAACAACTCATTGAAGAGCTCACTCATCCTATTTCTTTTGGAGATGAAAATTTTAGAAGAGCTTTCATGTCCAATGCGATGAAAATCCAAATGGGAAAAGTATTATTTGAGTTAGGCCCGGCTTTAAAGAAAACTACTCAGTAGAGCTATGATCGAAAAGCCTCTCTTCTATCTTCCAAATAACTCCATAGGGATCTCTAAAGACAAAGAAGTGTTTTTCTGAAAAGTTTTCAGCTATGCGTTCTTTAGCCTCTAATTTGTTGTCTTCTTTCCCTAAGATAAATTGGTCGCTCTGAATAGGTGAGAGCGCCACTGGCCTATAATCTTCAGAGTTTAGGACTTCTATCCCCTCTTTCCCTTTTAGAACATCAAAGGCCCTTAAAACGTCTTCAACATGCAGTGTGATAGATCTAGGGCCTCCTAAATCATTGATTTTGAATTTAGAAATCTCTTGAGAGCTTTTGGGCTCAGCAAACTGCAAAAGCTCTAAAACAAGATTACAGTGGTCAAATCGCATCATGCGAATATGAACTTCTGCATCTTGAAGACCCATATTTTTAGAGTAGCCCTTATTTTTGAAGTTTTGAAAAGAGATCACAGGCTCTACACCAAAAAGCGTTTGATAATAGCTTTGAGCTTCTTCAATATTTGGAACAACGATTGATAGGTGTCCCAAGCATTTGACTTCAAGCATATTTACTCTCCTAAATAGTTTACGAGTCTATTTTCTTTGTAGAAGAGATCTTCTTATTTAAAAAGCGACTTCCTTTTTCTTCAAAGCTCTCGGGATTACCAGAGACAAAGAACTCACAACTAGGTTTAGTCCCTTTT
>CAYGMF010000010.1:7351-12912 GCA_964351075.1 uncultured bacterium | reverse complement strand
CTCCTGGAATTCGAGATTTTAAGAGTTTTTCATAGACATTGGAGTGGATAGTGGACTCAGTTGCTAAGACAGCAATCTTTTTGTTTTGTGTTGTCTTTACAACTTCTTCTACAGCAGGTGTGATCACATCAAATATTGGAATATTAAATCTGAGTTTTAAAGTCTCATAAGCAAGTGCAGAGGCTGTGTTACAAGCAATAATGAGAGCTTTTAAAGGATACTTCAACAAGAAATCTATATTTTGGATACAATACTGTTCAATCTCTGGCTTTTGTTTATTGCCGTAGGGCAAGTTTAAGGTGTCTGCAAGGTAATAGATTTTTTCATTGGGGAGATGGTTCATTAAGGATTGAACAACTGTCAATCCTCCTACACCTGAGTCAAAGACTCCTAAGCCGTCTGATTTCTTATACATTTACTTGAGGCGTAATTTTTGTCCTATGATGATCAAGTCACTATTCAAGTGATTTAACTCTCTAATCATATTGACAGAAACATTGTTTTCTTTTGAAATTTTCTCTAAAGAATCCCCTGTCTGTACCACATAGAATATCGTCCCTTCATTCGATTGATCGACATATTTTAAAAGAGACTCTAAGGATGATTTGAGATGATCAACATATCGATCTTGGTTTAAAATAGCTTTTTCATTGTCATCGATTTTGGTCTTAAACTGAGCCAAAGTTGCCAAAACTTCTTTCGTGTGATCTTTAAGTAGAAGTAGATCACTCTTTAAATTCTCTTCAAAAGTTCCTAAGCGCGCTAACTTTTTCTCATACTCAGCAAGCGTATTTTGAATGAGGTCGCTCTCATTTCTACTCAGTTTAGCCATTTCTTTTCGTATCTGATGAATGGATGCTATTTGAGAATCTGAATTTCCCTCTATGATTTGCATCTCTACTTCTAATCTACTCATCTGATATTTCTGATCTTCAAGCTCAGACTTCATCTCTCGAATTGCTAGATCCGTTTTAATCTCCTGAGCTCTCATATGCCTTGGAGGCAAACAGCTAGGCAAAAGAAGAAGAGTCAAAGAGACCCCAAAAACTCTCAGTAAAGATCTCTTTTTCAGTTCCATAATCACTACTTCTTCTTATAGATTTTAAACTCTACACGGCGGTTTTCATCCCAAGCTTTGGAATTATTTGCCGGGTTTAAGGGCTTTTCTTTTCCGTAAGAGACCGTAAAGAGTCTATTTAAATTAACTCCCTGCTCTATGAGAAGATTACGAACTGTATTTCCCCGCCTTGACCCCAGAGACATGTTATAGATATCTGTTCCTCTTTGGTCACAATGACCTAGGATATACACATAACAGTTTGGGTGTTTCTTCAGATACTTTGCTACTTCTTTGACAATTTGATAGTCTCCAGTTCCTCTTAAATTCTCTTGATTCGTATCAAAGTGTAAAAGCCTAAAGATTTGCTGCTCCTTCTCTTCAGGTGTGTAAAAGCCTTCTAAACCAGGTAAAAAACTCCCTAGTTCTCCCGGAGTTTCTTGTGCAAGTGGATAGGCTGCTATTTCTGAGAGAGCGGATCCATCTTCGTCATCACACAGGGCAACATACTCTAAACTTTCTGGACCTTGAAATTCATAAGGATGATGGATCAGTCTGGAATCGCTACCTTTTCCTCCTAAGACTTTAAATCCCCGTCCAAAATAGCGCGATGCTGTTTTAGTATTTTCCCACATAGCTGATGTTGAACGAGACTGACAACCCGTCATTAAAATTAAGAAGGGAACAAGCCCTAAAGAGATAAACCATTTTTTCATACAATTCCTCATGAATATTCTACTTTTATTGCAAGGGTACTCGATATCATAAACACCCATTTTAGACTACTAATTATTTATGGTCCATCCAAACAGGAAAACGCTTGAGCCCCTTGGAAGGTTTGATACGAACAGCTTTAGGTTGATTGAGATTGACTAGATAAAGTTCACAAGAGGCATTTCCAACTGAGTTAAAAGCTAGATGTAAACTATTGAAAGCCCAAACTGGATTTTCTTTATTCCCTGGTCCGTAAGTGAGCTGCCACTCTTTTTGAGTGCAAAAATCATAGATCCAGACTTGCCTTACTCCTTCAACTTTTGAAATATAAGCAAGTTTTGTTCCATCTGGAGACCATGCTGGCCTTGTATTCTCTGGATTGGCTTTTGAAATTAAGCGCGGTTTATTGTTTTTTTGAGAGACTCCTTCTCGTGGAATCCTAAGAACATAGATTTTAGGTGAACCATCTTTATTAGAAACAAAAGCAATTTGTTTTCCATCTGGGCTATAGGTAGGTGAAGCTTGTACTCCCCTTTTACAGGAGAAGATCTGTCTTGGTTTTCCAATAGCTCCCACCCGAGGTTTAAAATCCTGCACAAAAAGTTCAGGATTTCCTGGAGCATCATTGATGAAAGCAATTTGATCTCCTTTAGGAGAAACAGCTGGCATTAATTGATTCCCACGAAGATGAGTCAAACGTTTTTTTTCACTCCCAGAGAAATTTGACCAGTAAATTTTAGGTTGTCCTATTTCATAGCTCACATAAAAAAAACTTTCATCACCCTTTGCCCCTTCCGTTTTTAAGTAAGTTGGGGTTACACAGTAATTATTCTCGTTAGTCATCTGTTTAACGCGTCCTCCATCCCAATCACATTGATAGACTTCAGAAATCCAAGGCTGGTTTGGAAAAAGAGCTCTCTTTGTTTTAAGAGTGTATAGAAGCTTAGAAAGATAAATCCCTTTTTCATTAAAAAGAGCCGCATGGATATTTTGAGAACACTTGTGAATACTTAACCGATCTTTATCTAGATTTTCCGACAGTTTGATCTCTTCAGCAAAGCAAATTTGATCTTCTCTTGTTGCAAGTACAGAGACTGTTAGGTATTTCCCTGACAAGCTCAGTTTTAGAACGTATTCCACACCAAATAGCTGCCACTCCTTAGCAATTCTATTTCGTTGATAAGAGCCATCTCCAATATCTTTTTGGCTAATCACTCGAGTGCGCCCATTATTATCATAGTTAAAGCGTAAGATCTCCTCAATTTCAGATAAATAATTTTGAGAAAGTTCCGTGGAGATTGCGTGGGTATTTTCAATATAAATAGGAGTGAGGTAACACTCTTTTTGCAGCTCTATTGTGATCACATCTGATGTTTCTTCTGAAGAAAATCCTCTTAAAGAGAAGAGCATTAAAACTAAAAACAGTACTTTTTTCATGGTCTATCCATCAAATAAATTTAAAGGTAAAGGTATGTTCCTTCTCCCCTGCGAACTCACGATCTAAAGGGGGAAGACTTATCTTAGCGATTTGCTCTTTTATAGTATTTAAAATTTCTTGGTCAGAAGCTTTCTTAATAGAAATGCCTAAAATCTTTCCAGATTGATTCACTTTGATCTCAAGTAAAACCTCCCCAGCTCTAGGCATTACTAATCTAGAAGAAAGAAAAGCCTTCAATTGTTGTTGATAACCTACACTTGAAACAGGAAGGTTGGGCAGGGGGTCTACTTTATTTTCCACTGCCAAGGTATTGAGTTCTTTAGGAAGAGTTAGTTCAGATTTTTTTTCAGGAACCTTTTGAGCAATAGGTTTATCTGGAAGCTTTGTAGGAACCTTTGGGCGAGGTTTATTGTCTGCTACTTTGACCTTATATTTTTTCACTGTTGGTTTTGGAACAGGTGATTTCTGACGAGGCTTCGAGGGTTGTAATTTTTTTTTAGGAGGTTCTAGTGTTACAAAAGTTGTTTGGATCGAAGAGAACTTTGGCTTCAGAGGCTTATTTGAAAATCCCTTCACAAAAAGAAAGTAACACAAACAAGCATGCACTCCAATCACAAATACAAAAATCAACTTAGGAATGGAATATTTTTTTGGGTGCATGAGTTAATTGGGTTTTAAGACGACATCCATATGGTCATATCCTGCCTTTTGCCCTACATTTCTAATTTCTTGATAGGTTCCAAAAGTTGCATTTCGATCATGAAAAACTTGAAAGGAGGAGAGCGGATTTTGATTATAGGATTCAGTTAAAAGATTTAAAAGCTCCTCTAAATTGATTTGTTGTTTGTTGTACCAAATTGAGTTATCTGCTCTCACATGAATAGAGAGGTCTTTTGTTAGATCAGCTTCTTTCACGCGAGTTGTGCCTTCGGCTAAATCGATTTGATCGATGTCTAGCATGGGAGCTATGACAATAAACATAATGAGCACGACAAAGACTACATCAATTAAAGGCATTAAATTGATCCACGCTTCTTCAATTGAAGAGGCACTCTCTCTATTTATTCTTCGTCTACCCATGATTTTGTTTTACATCTACTGCTCGATAGAGCATTTCAATTGAAGAGAGCATCCCTGTTGAAAACTCATCCATCCGGACTGAATAATCTTCAATTACATGTTTTAAATAGTTATAGGCAATGAGCGCAGGTATAGCCACTACAATCCCCAAAACCGTTGTTCCAAGAGCCATAGCAAGACCAGACAAAACAGCATCATTACTTAGTACATTCGACTTATTAGGAAGCTGAGAAAAGGTCACAGAAATCCCCCAAACAGTTCCAAGTAATCCTAAAAGGGGGGCTAAACTTACAACTGTCGAGAGGACAAAGAGATAGCGCTCCAGCTTCTTTTTTTGCGCATGAATCGCGCCCCCTACTTGAGTACCTAACTGATCAATATCCGTAGGAGATAAGTAGGTTGCTTTTTTAGTGCCCTCAACTGAAGTTATAGAAGACTTATTTTTCTTTAAAATTTCTAGTGTATTGAAGCGAACTATTTGATAGAGGTGTAGAAAGGGATTAGGAACCCCTACTCTTTGAACCAAATTTTTGTAGTCTAAATTTAAAGGAGTTTTTTTCTTTTGGGTAAATGCTTTTTCAATATGGTCTGAGAGCCGGTTAACAGCTCTTGTTAGCCAAATTTTATAGATAAGAACTACCCAGCTCACCAAAGAGAGAATAAAAAGAGATAAAAAAATAACTCTACCAAAAACGTCTGAGCGCATATACGCATCAACAATAGGATGTGAAACCATAAGATTTGTCCTCTTTTAAAATCGCGAGCTTAAATCAAGCTGCGTATCCGATGCAACAAAAAATATAAAGATAGTCTTATATTCAGAATTTCGAATATACGAAAGTGTTATTATTTAAAAATCAAAGGGGCTCTTCACATGCCTGAATTACAATCTTTAGAACAAGAGCCTGAAAAGCATATAGGTCTTTTTGGTGCTCTCTCCATTGGTATTGGTGGTATGGTAGGAGGAGGGCTCTTTGCAATAATGGGATTTGCCCTTTTCTATGGAAGATCAGGAGTTGGAGTTTCCTTTTTGCTGGCGGGTATAGTTGCACTTTTAACAGGCTATTCATACGTTAAGCTTACTGAGTACTTCAAAGACAAGGGAGGTTCGGTAACCTACATTACCAAAACTATTCCGAATACCCACTTAGCCTCGTGGCTTAATATCCTTTTGATGCTCAGCTATATTGTAATAACAAGCTTATATGCTGTTATCTTAGCTGCCTATTTTACAATTTTTTTTCAAAGTAGCACTACCGGAGTCATTTCGCA
>CAYGMF010000010.1:5696-7251 GCA_964351075.1 uncultured bacterium | reverse complement strand
ATCGCTAATTCCGCTCACAAAATCAATAAACCTGAAAAGAATATTTCAAGAGCCATCTTCATTTCCATTATCGTTACTATTTTCATTTATATTGCAGTTGCTATTGTAGCTGTTGGAAGCCTCCCCTTTTCTACAATTACATCTTTCTCAGGTCACATTCTGGCAAACGCAGCTAAGGCAATATATCCTCCTTTTGGCGCTGAAATAATGGCCGTTGCGGCAGTCCTAGCCAGTTTATCAGCAGAAACTGCGACCTTCTTTGGCACTTCTAGAATGTTTCTAGTCCTTTCTGAATATAAACATCTCCCTACTCTTTTTTCAAAAAACTATCGAGAAGAGATGTCTATTTGGGGAATCGTTGTTATGCTTGTATCTACCCTTCTTATTTCTAATTTTATGGACATAGAAAGTATTGCTACTATGGGAAGTGCAGGCTTTTTGCTTATTTTTGCAATGATCAACATCACCTGCTACATCAGAGCTAAAGAGGTCAATAGTAAGCGCTGGGTATCTCTTTTGGGTGTCATTGCAGCAGCTCTTGGTTTTGCAGTTCTGGTTTATCATGCTGCAATTACACATCCCAAACATATTATCTCTTTAGCTGTAATGATTGGTCTATCAGGTCTTTTAACTTTAGCCTTCCAAAAATTTTCTAACCAAAGCTCTTAATAAAAGCTACAGCGGTTTACCTGCTTGTTCCTTGCTTAGGGGTGCAGTGGAACTTTTAGTTTGAACTTATTAAAAAGAGCAGCACTCACTAAGTCTGCTCTTTCATCTTATTCGAAGTATTTTCTGATATCCTCATAGACTTGACGTAAACTGCTATAAAGATCTTCTGGTAGGTGGGGGACATGGCCTTCTTTTTCTCGCATAAATTGCGTATGTAATATGTTATAGGCCTTGGTATGCTCCTTCTCAATTTCCTTTAATTTACGCTTTTTAGTAACTGGTGTGATGCTCTCTTTTGCCGGTAAACTCTTGTAAAATTTAGTTAAGCCAACTAAGAGACCTTTAGCATTTTTGATTTCTTTAAACCTTACTAAAAGTTTTGCTGGGCTACCTACAGCTGAGTCGACAAGACCACCAGATACAGGTTGCAATTTACTAACTTGATCACAAATGATTCTTCTATATTCTTCTTTTAGATCGCTGGATAGTTCCCTATTTTTTTCAAACATACGAAAAATTTTTCTAGCTAGACCTGAAGGAGTATTGCCCTTTTCTTTGTCATGTATAGCCAGAAGCTCTGCTGTTAGTCTTGGAAATTTGCTGTGTGAAATTGGTGGTAAATGTTCTGGTAAACTAACAGGACCTGGACTTGTGCTTACCTCAAAAGCTCTCTGCTCATCAGGCGCAGACCCAGTAACTCGGCTTACTCTAAAGCGCTCAAATGCCCCTGAAACAGAAGGATCACTAGCTGGATGAACTCTTTCGACATCAAATCTGGGATTACGTAATCTATGCTGTCTGTGGTGAGAATTAATTCCTGGCAAGTTAACTTTTCCTGAACCTATGGCCCCATTATTTGGTGTACTCATAAATAAAATCTCTCTTT
>CAYGMF010000010.1:0-5596 GCA_964351075.1 uncultured bacterium | reverse complement strand
ATGTTTTTAGATTCTCATGCCCACTTAACCAGCGATAGTTTATACCCAGATATCGATCTCTACCTTAAGAGAGCGCAGGAAACCTCTGTTGGAAAAATTGTCAATATTTGCACTGATTTAAAGACTCTTAAGAGAGGCCTTGGAGTTGCAAAGAAGTACCCTTGGGTCTTGAATACAGGATCTACGACTCCTCATGATGTTTTAAAAGAAGGTGAGGCTTATTTTAGTCATTTTGAGAAAGCTGCAAAAGAGGGCCATTTGGTAGCTATTGGTGAGACGGGTCTTGACTACTACTATGAACATTCTCCTAAAGAGCTTCAGAAGGAATTTTTTAAAAGATACTTGGCTCTTGCTTTAGAGTGTAACTTGCCTGTTGTTATCCATTGTAGAGATGCTTTTGATGACTTCTTTTCAATTTTGGATTCTAATTATCCTAAAGAAGCTAACGGCATTTTGCATTGCTTTACAGGAACTACAAGCGAAGCTGCAGAGCTTGTTAAAAGAGGATGGACAGTTTCCTTTAGTGGCATTATCACTTTCAAAAAAAGTGAAGCATTAAGAGAAGCTGCTAAGATTGTGCCCATTGAACAGCTTTTAATTGAAACAGACTCTCCTTACCTTGCCCCACAAAGTCGTCGAGGCAAAACAAATGAACCAGCTTTTGTTGTTGAAGTGGCTCAAAAGATTGCTGAATTAAAAGAGCTTACTTTAGCTGAAGTGGCCAAGGTCACAAAAGAGAATGCGTGTCGCCTCTTTCAGATTCCTTGTGACTAACATAACCATTATTTTCGTAAATGGATTGCCCTGTAAAATGAGTGTACCATTTTTCTGTCTTCGCAATTTCTTCGTCAGACAACAAAAAGTGATAACGGTTAAAGGTCTTTTGAACTTTCAAAAGCCCTAAAACTAAAAGCTCATTGCGTGAAAACTCCATGGGAATTGTATCACGCTTGTAGATGATGCGCTCATAGTTGACAATGACACGATTAAGTAGCTTTTGATTTGTTTTATGAAAGTCTAAGGTTTTTCCAAGGTCAAACCATTTATCAAAAACATCCAACCTTGCTTTCAACTTTAGGTACTTATATTCAGAAAGAGGAAGGTTATACCTTAAGTATGCACAGAGCATTTTCCATACACAAGTGCCCGATCTTTGTGACATCATATACTCGCGAATATCAGTAGGCATTTTTTCTCGATCACCATTAAGCTCTGAGAGAATATTTTCATAGAGCTCTTCTCCAAAATTGTCAGGCTCTTCAATCTTTAACAAGAGAAGCTTTTCAAGTACTTCTGTATCGATAAGACTTTCTAAGGAGATCTTTTCAATTTTATAGGCGCCTTTCACTTTATGGACCCCTTCTTTTTCAAAGAGCATCCAGTGTTTCTCTACTCCGTCCCCTGTGTTATAAATGATAAATTCATAATGTTCTTCGGAAGTCTTCTTAACTTCATAGAGAACTGAATGCCCTTTATATCCTCCTGGAAAAACTAGACGACCATCTATCTCTAGCTCCTGAATGCGAGTACTTAAATCCTCTCTTATTTGTTCTCCTGCTTTGATCGTGAGTTCAGCATCTTCTAGGTTATAGAGGACAGACATAAAGCGTCCTTGCCAGTTAAAGCAATCATCTAAGTCTTTTAAACATTGAGAAACTCCATCTGAGATTTCATTCTCTTTTAAGATTTGAATCATATGCATAAGGGCATCCCCTATGAACCAACCTACGTGAATCGTTTCCTCTAGAAAGGAGTCTCCAAAAAGATGTGCGATATACTTTTTACTGAGAAAGTTTTCGATATCCAGTTTTAAGAATTTTTCTCTTTGAGCTTCGCTAAAGTAGGGAGGAGAGGGCTCTTTGTGGCTTAAGTGAACAGCACTTTTAGAAAGCGTTTGCTTGGCTTGGCTAACTATTGGATTTGAAAGAATTGCAGGTAAAATATCTTCTTCTACAAGACCTGAATCATCTACTTCACGCAACAGAGATGATTGAAAAGGAGAAGATGAAAGAGAAGAAGTTGAGTTTAACATTGTTCGCTCCATTGAAATAAAGAAGTTGAGTATAGGGCGCTCATTTAAATAATCACAACGAAACAAATTTTTTTCAAAAATTCTAAGTTGTATTGATTTAATGAAAATAATGAGCTAAAGTAGAAAAAATTTTAAACCTTTTTAAAAAATGACAGAGCAAGTTTTACCCAAATCTTACATCAATCGGCGCTTCCATTCTTTAGCAGGTTTGTGGCTCGTTATTTTTCTACTTGAGCATTTAATTACAAACTCCCAAGCAGGTCTTTACATTGGAGATTGGGGACAAGGGTTTGTAAAAATGGTGAATGACATTCACAATTTGCCTTATCTTCAAGCTTTTGAAATTCTCTTCTTAGGTCTTCCCCTTCTTGTTCATGGTGTTCTTGGAATACGCTACCTCTTCACAAGTAAACTCAACTCTTTTAAGAAAGGAGATCACAATCCAGACCTTAAAAAATACGCTCGCAACCAAAGTTTCACTTGGCAAAGGCTCACCTCTTGGATCTTACTCTTTGGCATTATCCTCCATGTAATACAGATGCGTTTTTTGGACTACCCGATGCGTGTCAATGGAGGGATCAATCAAGAGTTTTACATGGTCAAACTCGATATGGACCCAGGTCTTTATAGGGTTGCTCCTAGATTGAATGCTGAGATTTATAATCCTGTTCAAATCCAACAAGAAAGAGAGCGACTCCTCTCTTACAACCAAACAGCAGATGCAAACATCACCTATGATCCACAAATAGGCCGCGAAGTCAACAACCTTGTTGTAAACGACATTCTCTCAGAGTATGTAGAAAAGCTCTCTAAAAAACCTTTAAAACCCAACCAGGTAATTGCTGTTTCCAAAGATTTTGGAACCGCGACACTCTTATCTGTACGAGAAACTTTTAAAAGTCCCCTAATGATTACGCTTTATTCTATCTTTGTAATCTGCGCTTGCTTCCACGCATTTAATGGACTTTGGACAGCTATGATTTCTTGGGGAATCACGCTAACTGCTCATTCTCAAAAAATCATGCGTCTAATAGCAGTTGCTTTTACAGTCTTTCTAGCCCTTTTAGGTCTTGCAGCAGTCTGGTTAACCTACTTAGTCAATTTAAGGTAAATAATGAAAAAACATTCCGTCATTGTTGTTGGAGGAGGACTTGCAGGACTAGCCGCAGCCATGAAACTTGCAGAAAAAGGGATCGACGTCAAACTCATTTCTGTTACAAAAGTTAAACGCTCACACTCTGTTTGTGCTCAAGGTGGCATAAATATTGCAATGGACTCTAAGGGAGAAGAAGACTCCCCTATTATCCATGCCTACGATACGATCAAAGGAGGAGACTTCCTAGCTCACCAACCCCCCGTCTTAGAGATGTGCCTAGCAGGGCCTGGTATTCTACAAATGATGGATCGCTTTGGCGTTCCATTTAATAGAACACCTGAGGGGAACATAGACTTTAGACGATTTGGTGGAACCCTTTATCATCGAACTGCTTTTTGTGGTGCATCCACTGGCCAACAACTCCTTTATGCACTGGATGAACAAGTGCGTAGACATGAAGCGAAAGGATCTGTTGAGAAGTTTGAGAATCATGAATTCATGCGCGTTATTTTAGATGATCATGGAGAAGCTTGCGGCATTGTCATGATGAACCTCTTTAACTTAAAGCTTGAGGTTCTCAAAGCAGATGCTGTCTTAATTGCAACAGGAGGCCCAGGCCTCATCTTTAAATTTTCAACAAACTCCACCTTCTGCACAGGCGCTGCTAATGGCCGCCTTTATATGCAAGGGATGGATTATGGAAATGGAGAGTTTATTCAAATTCACCCAACCTCTATTCCTGGGGAAGATAAGCTGCGTCTTATCTCTGAGTCTGTTCGAGGAGAAGGTGGACGTGTTTGGGTTTATGGAGATTCTTCAAAAAAGATTACAAATTCTCTTGGAGAAGAAATCCCTTGTGGTGAAACAGGGAAACCCTGGTTCTTTTTAGAAGATTTATATCCAGCTTTTGGAAATTTAGTTCCAAGAGATATTGGAGCTAGAGAACTCATTAGAGTTTGCCAACTCGGCCTTGGAGTCGAAGGCAAAAATCAGGTCTATTTAGATGTGACACACCTGCCTGCAGCTACAAGACACAAGCTTGCATCAGTCTTAGACATTTACAAAAAGTTTACTGGAGATGAGCCTTCTAAAGTTCCTATGAAGATTTTCCCGGGCATGCACTATTCTATGGGAGGCGCCTGGATAGACTGGCCTGCAGCCGATGATAAAGACCGTGAGAAGCGCTTTAGACATATGACTAATCTCAAAGGGTGCTTTGCAGCAGGTGAATGTGAGTATCAGTATCACGGAGCAAATAGGCTTGGAGCTAATTCTCTTCTATCCTGTATTTACGGAGGTTTAGTCTCTGGAGTAGAGATGCATCGCTATATCCAGATTCGAGGAGATAAAACTCCTTCTGACTCCGTATATAAAGCAGCTCTTGAAGAAGAAAAGGATCTAAAAAAAGAGCTCTTATCAAGATCTGGCAAAGAGAATGTACATGCTCTTCACTCAGAGCTTGCAGAGATCATGATTAACCATGTCACCGTTCAAAGAAACAATAAGGATTTAAAGGCAGCGCTTAATGACATTAAAAAAATAAAAGAGCGTTTCAAAAATATTACCTTAGATGACCATTCTAAATTTGCAAATCAAACCTACACATTTGCAGCCCAATTTAGGCCTATGCTAGAGCTCGCTTTAGTGATTACTAAAGGGGCTCTTTTACGAGATGAATTTAGAGGGGCTCACTATAAACCAGAATTCCCTGAGCGAGATGATAAGAATTGGCTAAAAGAATCGATTGCAAGTTACAACGCCAAAACAGGGGAACCTGATATTTCTTACAATCCTATTGACACGAGACACCTAAAACCTATAAAACGCGACTATGTTCATGCAAAGAAAGTGAAGCCAAAACTTGAAAATGTACCAAAAAACATTGTGCTTCCTTTTACTTAGGAGGGGAAATTGAGCAAGACAGAAAAATATTACCTTAGAGTCTTTAGAGGTCATCCAGGGCGCCAGTACTGGGAAGAATTTGAATGTACGCTTACCCCTTTTTCTAATGTGATTTCGGCATTGATGGAAATCCAAAAGAACCCTGTTAATTCAAAAGGAAAAAAAGTTGAGCCTATTGTTTGGGAACAAGGATGCTTAGAAGAAGTTTGTGGTTCTTGTTCGATGTTGATCAATAGAGCGCCAAGGCAAGCGTGCACCGCTTTAATCAGAAATCTTATGAAAGAGACCAAGAGCAACAAAGTGCTTTTAGCTCCCCTCACGAAATTCCCTCTTGTACGTGATTTAATAGTTGATCGAGATGCTATGTTTGAAAATTTAAAAAAGGTAAATGCTTGGATTGAAAGTGATGGTGCTTACCAAAAAGGTTTTGGACCTAAAATTAGTCAAGAGAAGCAAGAGATTATGTATAGCTTATCTACTTGTATGACTTGTGGATGTTGCTCAGAGGCTTGCCCCCAAGTGAATGACAAGTCTAAGTTTATGGGACCTGCCCCAATTTCACAAGC
>CAYGMF010000009.1:23510-36784 GCA_964351075.1 uncultured bacterium | reverse complement strand
GAAATATCGCGAATCTTGTCCCTCCATTTGAAGGCGATTCAAAGCATCACGGCACAAGTGCTGCTCTGGAGTTTGGGGTTCTAGGCCTAAAAGTTGAACATATCATTATACTAGGACATAGTTTTTGCGGTGGGATACGAGCTTTAATGGAAGCTTCTGAAAGAGAGTCCTCTTCAAATTTTATTGAGACCTGGATGGATATTGCAGAGTTAGCAAAAAAGAAAGTCCTCAAGGAGCATTCAAACTGCTCTTTTGATCAGCAGACCCACCTCTGTGAAAAGGGCTCTCTTATTTGTTCTTTGAAAAACTTAGATACTTTTCCCTGGATCAAAGAGGGTGTTGATAAAAAGGAACTTTCTCTCCATGCCTGGTATTTTGACCTTAATTCTGGAATTCTTAGCGCCTATCAAAAAGATCAAGATAAGTTTATACCACTTGACACTGAAAATTCCTAAGCAACTAGTTTTTAATAACTTTTTCTGATAGAGTGTAGGGTTATGTTTAAGCCATTATTAAAAATACTTAATTTACTCTTTATTTTTCTGCTACTAGGTGTGAGCTCATGCTCATCCCGTACTACACTTTCCCAGCATATTCCAACGGAGCTTCCAACTCCTATTTCTCTATCTTCAAATATCAGAGTTGCTCTTGTTTTAGGTGAAGGTGGATCAAGAGGGATGGCTCATCTAGGAGTTTTAAAGGAACTTGAAAACGCTGATATTCCAATTGATCTGATTGTTGGGTGTAGCATTGGAAGTTTTGTGGGCGCCCTTTATGCAGATTCTCCAGATGCCTCGCAGCTAGTCTCAAAATTCTCAGATCTTAAAACAAGCAAACTTCTATCTTTTAATCCTTTTTCCACAAGAAGAGGGATCTGGAAAGACAAATCTTTAGAAAGATTTTTAACTGAAAACTTAAACTCTACTCACTTTGATCAACTCAAAATTCCTTTAATTATTACCACTACAGATCTTTTGAAGGGAGAGACTGTATTTTTACGAGGCGGGGAAATCGTTCCTACAATTTGCGCATCTTGCGCAATACCTTTCTTTTTCCAACCAAGAGAGCTCTATGGACGTGTTTTAGTAGACGGAATGCTTACTGATCCTATTCCCATCCAAATTGCTAAAGAGCAGCACCCTCTTGTAATTATTGCAGTAGATTTAAGTGGACTTCTAAATGAGAAGGACCCAAAAAACCTCTTTCAAATTACGAAACGTAGCTATGACATTTTAAAAATACAGCACAACCAAAATAGCACTCAAGGGGCTGACATTGTCATTAAGCCTCAGATCGACTCTAATATTACCTTTCTAAATACCAAGTACTCCAATCTCCTTTATGAAGCAGGCAGACAAGCCACACGAAACGTCATTGAAGAGATCCGCGCCAAGCTTGAAGAAGCCTCCTCAAATTCCATAGATTAAAAAAAGGGGGGAGATAATTTCCACCTCTTCAATCATATTTAAATATCTTATATAGTGTGAGCTAAAAAAGGCCCCTTTCTTTTGGATTAAAAGAAGAGGCCCTCAGTATTTATTTGGATTGGATTTTGATTTTTTTAGGTTTGCTAGATTCTGCTTTATCAAAGACCACCGTCATTAACCCATTTTTATATGAGGCAATGGGATCTTTAGACTCATCAATTTTTCGAGGAATTTGGATATTGTAAGCATAATTATTGCTACATTTATGGTAATAATTTCTTTCCTTATTGTTTTCCTCATATTTTTTTTCTCCTCTAATCCCAAGCGAACCTCGTTCGAACGTAATATCGATTTCATCAAGTTCTAGCCCTGGTAAACTTGCTTGAACAACTATATGCTCTTCATCTTCATACATATTGATACCTGAAGAATTAGTCCGGGTCATAATTTCTGGAAAACCTGCTGTGTCATCAAGCAATGCAAATGGACTCCAAATAGAATCTCTTCCAAAAGGATCATGAAAGGAGCTTCTGGCTTCCAACTGATTTACATTTAGCAACAGACCAAAAGCTAATAATGGTAATAAATACATTTTTTTTAATTTATTAGTCATCTAAATCTCCTATATTTAAAATCACATACAGTGCTAGCTTAACAAAAAAACCTTTTTTTTAAAAATCAAAAATAATTTGTTAATAGGTAAATTCTTACGTTTATGAACAATATCCCCTACACAAAACAAACAATAGAAAAAGATGACAAGCAAGCTCTTTTAGACGCTCTTGAATCAGATTGGATTACACGAGGTCCAAGTGTTCAAGCTTTTGAAAAAGCTGTTGCTGATTACTGCAAGGTTCCTTATGCCGTTGCTTTTAATAGTGGCTCTGTTGCTTTAGAGGCTGCTTGCTATGCAGGAGAATTAAACGCTCAAGACCGAATATTCTCATCTCCTAATACTTTTGTAGGGACTCTATCAGGTGCACTAAAGAGGTGCAGAAACCTTCACTTTTTAGATCTAGATTTGGAAACAGGAAGTCCTGATTTTAAAAATCTTCAAGACTTTAATACACGACTTTGTTTAATCCCTGTTCACTTTTCTGGGATCGCAAAGAAAATAGAAAAACCTTTTGAAAATGCTCTTCTTATAGAAGATGCATGCCAAGCTTTTGGCGCATGCTACCCAACAGGTGAACGTGTGGGCAGTTGTCCAACTTCTGACATGACGGTTTTTAGCTTTCATCCAGCGAAGACGATTTGCACCGGTGAAGGAGGGGTTGTCACTACAAAAAATGAAGCTTACTATAAAAGACTGTTACTCTTTAGAAATAATGGGATTATAAAAAAGGAAGGGAGCGACCCTTGGTTCTATGAAATCGTTGATTTAACGAATAACTATAATGTAACCGATATCACAGCTTCTTTAGGATTAAGTCAGTTAAAGAAAGTGGATCTTTTTTTAGAGCATAGACGGAAGCTAGTTCAAAGATATCGAAAGCATTTAGGTGAGCTCGAACATCTCTCTTTATTTCCAGAGGATTATGACGCTCAGTCTTCTCATAATCTCTTTGTCACACAAATTGATTTTGAAGCTTATGGAATGACCAGAAAAGAAGTCATGCTCAAACTTAAAGAAGAAGGAATAGGAACCCAAGTGCATTTTATTCCCCTTTATAAGCATCCTTATTTCAAAACACACTTTTCGTTTAAAGAGGAAGCTTTTCCTTTTACTGAGCAGTACTATGAAAAAGCCTTGTCTCTTCCCCTTTTCTCTCATTTAACTTTAGAGGAAGTGGATCAAGTTTGCGCATCTTTAAACAAATGTTTAAACTCTAAGTCGATTTGCTCTTATTGATAAGCCATCTGAAGGGCTTCAGCATCTGAGACCATAAAAGGATCAGTGCAAGTTTGAACAAAACTATCAATAAGCCTGAAAGCTTCTTCACGATATCCCAGCATCAGCATCGACTTAATTTGATTGATAGTAATTGTGTTATTTTTGGGGTCAAGTTGTTTGGCTTTTTGTAGGTATCCAAGTGCCAAAGTCGGGTTACTCTCTTCTAAGTAAATGGCACCTAAAGTTTGCAAATCAAAAGAGTTGCTCGGATTGAAGATGGTGAGTGTGTGGAAAAAGTCTTTTGCAATATCATATTTTCCCTGCCTAAGATAGAGAAAAGCCATCGACCTTAAGTTGTCTAGGTATTCTTCATCCCAATCTAAAATTTCTAACCAGTTGAGTTGACTCATTATTTTATCCCTGCAAAAATTCTAATATACGTGCTTTAACTGCTTCATATTCTTTTTTATGATTAAGCTGGCCTTGGCAAAAAGCATGAATCACAAGCTTTTCTTGCTCACGAGTTTTTTGTTCCACTGGATCATCACATGAACAATCTAAACTTTCGACTCGCTTTGCATTTGCAGCTAGTTGCTCTGTAGAATAGCCTGGCGTATCATATAAGAAGACTCTTGGGTTTCCTGAAGGTAAATCATAGAAAGCACCGCGTCTTCTTGAAGCTTCACCTAAAAGCTGCTTTAAAGCATCTTGACTTAAAGGATGATTTACAAAGATCTTTGCATGGTCATAAATTGCGTGTTCACTTCCCCCTTTTACTCCATACTTTGCATTAAAGGTCTCTGTTCGCTCGGCTGCCAGTGCATAACGGGTATTAGGGTCTAAGTTGTTCAGGTCAACGTTTGGTTCAATAGAGCTCATAAGATACCTCCGTAATAAAATTTCCTTATAGAAGATTAATGTTCATAGGGCAAATTATTTTTCATTTTCATTTCTTTTTTGTACAAAATAGATCATTATCTTCTTCCAAATTATTCTAATTAATTAGAATGCAATGAATTAAAGATCTGAAATTGTTTACAGTTCTCTAATTTATTTTTTTTAAGTAGCTTACAAAAAAATCGAAACATCAAAAATCGAGCGAATAATATTTTTTTTCAGCTACTTGATTTTGATTTTCAGCGGGTTATCCAACCTCTAAAAAAGTTTGGGAAAAAAATCTTGCGGGTTAGGAAACGTCATGTTACATTCCGCGCAAATTTAGACCTTTGATGTCGATGTGGAAACGTTGTCGATAACTTTTAAACGGCAAAAAAATGAAAAAACGAAGAGAAGATCTCAACTAAAATGGAAGGAAGATAAAATATGCTAATATGTGAAGAGAAGTCAGAGGCTTGGTCTCAATTTTTGGAATATGCTGAAGAGAGATGTTCAGCAACAGCTTTTGAAAATTGGCTTGCCCCTATTCGCGTGGTGCAGACCTCTGAAGAAGGACTAACCCTTGAGGTTCCCAATATCTTCGTAAAAGAATATCTTTTGGAAAATTACCAAAAGGACTTAGCCGCTTTTCTTCCCTTAGACGCTGATGGAGAGCTTGCAGTTGAATTCGTCATTGCAGCTCCTAAAAAAGAGAATACAAAACCACTTTCAGATGATCTTCCTTTAATTAAAACATCAAATCCCGAAGTTAATTTAAAATTAAATCGGAACTATATTTTCGATAACTTCATTGAAGGCCCATCGAATCAGTTTGTAAAATCTGCTGCTATTGGAATTGCCTCTCAGCCATCTAGAACCTATAATCCTCTTTTTATCCACGGAAAAGTCGGACTTGGTAAGACTCACCTTTTACATGCTATTGGTCACTCTATTCGACAGAGTCATAAAAACCTTCGTATACAGTGTATCACTACCGAAGCGTTTATTAATGACTTAGTGGATAATCTACGAAATAAGTCTGTCGCTCAAATGAAAAAGTTTTACAGACATTTAGATGTCTTACTTGTGGATGATATTCAATTTTTACAAAACCGTCTCAATTTTGAAGAAGAATTTTGCAATATGTTTGAAGCTTTGATTAATCAAAACAAACAGATTGTTATTACCTGTGATAAGCCTCCTAGTCTCCTAAAGCTGTCCGAGCGAATGGTCGCTCGGATGGAATGGGGACTTGTCGCTCAATTGACTCCCCCTGATTTAGAAACAAGGGTGGCTATCTTGCAACATAAGGCTGAGAATCGAGGCCTTACGATGTCTCAAGAAACAGCCTTTTATATAGCTGAGAGAATTTCACAAAACGTCAGACAGCTTGAAGGAGCCGTCAATAAATTAACCGCCTATTGCCATGTGTTAGACAGATCCCTCAGCGAAGATTTGGTAATAGAGGTCTTAGGGGAGATGCTTAAGCATGCCCCTTCAAAGAGGATCTCTATCGACGCTATTTTTAAAGCAGTAGCGCAAGTTTTTCAAGTAAGGGTCAGTGACTTAAAAGCAAATTCAAGAACTAAAGAAGTCGTTATACCCCGTCAAACGGCGATGTATCTGGCCAAAGAGCTTGTAAGCGACTCTTTAACCACAATCGGATCGGCTTTTGGTAAAACCCACTCTACGATCTTGCATGCTTGTAAGAATATTGAGTCAAAAATTAAGAAAGATCCTCTTTTGGCACGTCAAATTGACTTAGCTCGTAAGGGTCTTGACGAATATTGCTAGCTATTTAACTTATTTAGAACTACTTAGATCATTCTTTGACAAATAAATTGAACCTTTCTATCTCTAAGTTAAGGGAAACTGGAGGGGTTCCACGTGCCTCGTGTATTTTTTAAGAAGAAGTTATTAGGGATGGAGAGCATCCCTCAAGCAGATACCCACTCTGAAGAAGAGAAAAAAGAAGACATCACGATCACAGTCGTTAATTATGACGTTGATTTCTTTGAGGAAAGAGAGGTTTCTAGCTTTGAGGAGTGTATCCCCTATTTGTCAACTTCTCACTTGACCTGGATCAATATAGATGGCCACCCCTCTCACACTCTTTTAGAAAGAATGCAAAATCATTTTAAACTGCACCCTCTTCTAATTGAAGATATTTCAACAGAGCAAAGGCCTAAGATAGAGCCCTATGAAAATGTTCTATACTTAGTCACTCGCACACTATACTACAACGCAGAGAAGATCCTCATTGACAATGAGCAAGTGAGTATGATTATAGGTGATCGTTTCTTAATTTCTTTTCAAGAAAGAGAGCATCATATTAGCACTTATATAAAAGAGAGAATAAGAAGTCGAAAAAACAGACTTAACAATCTGGGTTCTGATTACCTGATGTACACTTTTCTCGATGTCATAGTGGATAACTACTTCGTTGTTTTAGAAAAAATTGGAGAAACAGTGGATGCTTTAGAAGAAGATCTTATTACAACGACCGATTCTAAAATATTGAGGGATATTCACTTCTTAAAGCGTGAAACCATCATCATGCGAAAGAGTATTTGGCCTCTTAGAGAGGTCATTTCAAAACTCCATAGAGGTGACTTTGAATGGGTCTCTCCCAATATCACTCTTTACCTTCGAGACCTTTATGACCACACCATACAAGTTGTAGATACGATTGAAACTTTTCGTGATATGATCTCAGGAATTTTAGATTTATACTTAAGTAATATTGGTCATAAAACAAATGAGATTATGAAGCTACTTGCTCTAGCCGCTACCATTTTTGCACCGCTTACTTTCTTAACAGGACTTTGGGGAATGAACTTTCGAAACATGCCTGAGCTCAACTGGATTTGGGGTTACCCATCAGCTGTGGCTCTAATGGTTATTGTCATAGGCTTCATGATCTATTTCTTTAGAAAGAAAAAGTGGATCTAATTTTTTTAACTTCCTTTCTTGTAAACTTACCTCTTTTCAATATGGAAGCTTTGACCAAGAAGTACCAATAGTCTGCCTTCAAACTGTTTTTTTATGAAATCAAGCTGCTTTTGATACCGCTTTAGCTCTTCAGAATCTAGACTGACGACAAGCACCTTCTTTTCCAGAGTACTAATTTTTTTAATCGTCCTAATTTTTTTCAAAGGTACTTTAAGGATATTTGAGAGGCTTTTTTGCATCTCAAATGTTGGTGATGAAACAAATAGCTGAGGGCCACTCAAAGAGAGTATATAGTCTGGCCAAAAGTCAGGAATCTCTTGAAGCTTTAGTATAAATAGAGATGCTATTGCTTTTGATAGAAAACGGTTTTGAGGGTTTTGAAAAAGACAAAAGAGACTTCTAGATATTTGTGAAGCTGAAAATAAAGAGACTACTTTTCCATATTCTGGATCGAAATGCATTTCATTTGAATCAAACTCTTGAACCAAAATTCTTTGGCAAGGTTCACAAAAAAGGGTACTTTTTTCTAGAGTTGTAGAGCAGTATGCACAATACGAGGGGTAGAGAAGTTTACTTAGATATTTTTTCAGGAACATCAACTTTTATCTTCTTCCTTCTAAAGGAAAACTTTGGATTCATATAGTTTCCTTGGACAGAGATAATAAAAGGTTCTGTTATTTTTAGTAAGACGTATTGCTTCATTTTAATTCTCAAATTGAGATTCCCATCAAAATCTAGATAAGAGCCTCCTGGACTTCTGATTAAATTAAAGTGACAGTGCCTATCGTGACTATAAACATCAATAAAACGGGTGAATTGTATTTTCTTATCTTTGATCTCATAGAGCACACGCCCTTCTACAGGGTTAAGCATAGTTAGATCTAACCCTAGCTTAGTTAAGAGGTGAATTGGGATGTTTAAGAGAGAAGCCTGTTTTTTTGGAGACTTTAAAAACTTAAGGCTTCCAGACCCCTCTATAGTTTTTGGATCATTAAAGTCCCCTTTTAGATGAGCGAGTTCAAGAGACTCAATAATGAGAGGCTTATGTTTTTGAGTTCCCCCTCCTTTTCTATGAAGGAGGCTTGGTTTAAAGTCTTTCAAAGTAATTTTAGGGACATTAAAGAGATGACTATTTTCTTTTTGATCGATTTGAATTTCCGGGATCAAGACTTCTCCAGATAAGTCAGTAATTTTAAGATCTTTAATAGAAATACTTTTTTGGTTTAATGAAACTGTTGACGAGAGACTCTTAAATTCATAACCCAAAAGACCAAATTCTTGTCCCCCAAAAAGTCCCTCAAATGAAACGCTTTGAAGATGCTTTGGATTTAAAGAGAGTTGTCCTGAGAGGAAATACCCTGACCCTATTCCTACTTTTTGTAAAACTTCACCAAATTTCTTGGGAAGTCTTTTTAAAAGTTTGCATCCATCGACTTGGACCTGCCCCATAAAGACTTGCTCTTCTCCTTCCTCTTTTTCAGGTTTATGAACAAAATCAATTTTAACTCCTCCCATATTTCCCTGGATCGTTTTAAAAAGAGTGGGGCCTTCATTTTGCACGAGGCATTTTAAAGTCACGTGAGGATTCAAATTGGGTTTTGTAGACAAAGGATTTTGTTCATAGAGAGTGTAGGAAACAAGATCTTTAACAAAAGCATCTTTTTTAAAGTTCACCCAATACGGCATATGATTGTAGTGTACCTTAGCTCCTATAGAGAGACCAAGCGCTCCATATTGCACTGTGAGGTCTTCCAAAGCATAGCTTTTATCTTTAAATAGGTAATGGTCATCTTCTAGCCCAAAATTAAAAGCATATTGTGAGTCTTGGGGGTTATAAGCAATAGCACCTTCTACCCAACCTTCTTTTTTGACATTTAATAGTCCATTAGGAATGTCAACTCCTAGCTTTTCATTTAAGAGGCCTTCAACCGTTTCAAGAGAAGATGCAGGTACTTTAAACTGAAAGTTTTGAGCTTTGCAGAGCTTAAGGTCTTTTTGAAAGTCAAGGTTGGTTGCTTTAAATCGCAAAGGAAGGGGCGCATTAAAAATAGATTGGAATGCACCTTGGAATGAAGCAAGTTGAAATCCTCCCGGTACGCTCCTAATTTTAAACTGCATTGGGCTTTCTTCAAATTGAAATTCAGAGACTTTTAAGCCTTTTGATTTCCCTTTTAAATCGAGAAGATATTTCCAGTCTCCTTTGAAGTTACCTCCCTCTAGCTGTCCTCTGAAATTGACTTTTCCAAAGCACTCTTTCAAAAAGGTGTCTTCCAGATAAGGGACAAGCTTTTTAACACGTCCTATATCACAATAGAGTTTGTGAATATGAGATTGGAAAGATTTAAATATTTTACAGTAACTGCCAGAGAGGTCCATATAAAAGGCATCGTTTCCTTGCACTCTAAAGTCATGAATAAAGTAACTGAGGGGCTTTTCTTCTAGTTTTAAGGAGACTTTAAAATGGTGGTACCGAAGCTCATCTAAATAGGTAATTCCCTTTTGATACTTTCCTTTAAGCTGAAGAGGACTTGCATGATCTTGCCCTACTCGAACCCTATCTCCCCAAGCAAAAAACTGATGTTTTTCATCTGATCTATTGAAGATCCACTGACCTGAAATCTCACCGCTCAATGGGACACTCTTTAAGCTTGTAAGGGAAGTAAGCGCAGAATGAGGGATAAGAGCATTCAAGAGAGCAACATCTTCATTGAAGGTCTTTAGATCTGTTTTAAAATCTAAGTGAAGGTAGCCGGGCTTCAGTTCTTTTTGAAGAGTTAAGTTCATATGGTTGAGCCCAATATTACCAATATGATTTTTATCCGAATCGAGAACAATTTTTAAAGCTGTTGAATCTTGCTGCGTATTGAAATGAAGTTGTCCCATCAAACGAGCTCTGTCTAGATAAGCATCTTTTATTCTAATGTCAAAAAGGCTCGGCTCCTTGCTTTTAAAATCTAATTTGAGATGGTTGGATTGAATATCAAAATGATTCTGAGAACTCAAGAGCCATTTTCCTTTTAGCGCTTCTATCTCAAACGTCCCCTCTTTTGAATCGTAGTAAAAAGAGCTCGATAAATTGGTTAATGGAAAGGCGTCTCCCAAGAGCGCTTGAGCATGAGTTAACTCTCCCCCTACTTGAAGGGTATGTGAACAACCTTCCTCTTTCATCAATTGAAAATAGGCCCCTCTTGGATTAATTTTTAAATGACCTTCTAGAGGCAGATCATCTATAATAGAGTCTCCAAAAGCCTTTAGGATTTTTTTTAAGTCAGAGAATTGTCCTTGCAACTCTGGATGATACAATTGTAAATTTAAATTTCCATTTCCTAAAAAGTTGATTTTTAGGTCTCCTTCAAACGAGATCTGATTTGAAAGTGTTTTGAGTCGAGGCGCATAAAGGCAACTAGAGGTAATATGTAAATCTCCAAGAAGGTCCTCAAAAATTAAGTCAACTCCATTGACCTGGCATGTTCCTTGTTTAACAGGCACTTCTCCAAAGTGCGTCCCTTTATTGAAGCTAAAGTAATGTTTACCTTTTGAAGTGTAATCCTGAATCTCTAAAGAAACATCAGCATGATCAAGGTGGAAGTGATAATTAGAGTACTCAAAAAAAAGTGTACTTTGATCAAAACTTCCCTTTAAGTCACAATTCCCACTAAATATAATGGAGGTATTTCCAAAGAGCAATGGACTCAAGTATTTTTCAACAGGTACTTTCTTTGCTAAAAACCATCCTTCTTTAAGTTTAAATAGTGAGGACTTAGGATAATGAACAGCTCCTAAGGTAGGCACAATTTTTAGAGGAGAGATAAAACTTTTAAAAAAGAGTTCAAGTTCTCTTGAATCAATTTTAGGTTTTGATTCTTTTACAAGTGAGAAACCAAAGTTCAATAGGTGCTTTTGATTTACATGGCAAGAAGCTGAGAGATTTGCCCTATCTTTGAGATAGATCCCTTTCAGTTTAATATACATGTTTTCATGCGCTAATTCAGATCGATAGTAATCTACAAAATTCGACGGGACATAAGGAAAAAAATCTTCGCCAAGGCCCTTGAGTTCAAGAAATAGAGGCTCCCCTTGCCTTGAGAGTTTCCATTCTAACAAGGCTTCAATCCCTGAAGAAAAAGCTCCCATTTTAGAGTACTCTAGTTTCCCTTCTACAAACCTACAGCGACCCTCTACTCCCTCAATTAAGTGCTCTGGGACCTCTAAAGTTTCAACGTCAAATTCAATATCACCACTACATGTACTAAGAGGTTTTTCACCTTCTAAATTTAGAGTTAAATTCCCCATTGCATTTAGATTTTGAATCGACTGAAAATAAAAAATCGGTCCTAAAGAAACGTTCTTTAAAGCGAATCTATCTACAGTGAATTCCGTAATTTCTCTTTGCTCGATCAAGCAACGCATTTGGGCATCTATTTGGCCTTCTTTTAAATCTATTGTTTTAAGTTCCGGGTAAAGAGGATCTAAAAGGCGTTTAAAAAGAATCATTTCGGATTCTCTAAAGTTTTTTACTCCTAAAGAGAGTTTGAAACGGCCTTGGTCACTAGGATTCAAAGAGAGTTTTATCGTCGACTCTTCATCCCCCACATTTTGAATGACCACTTGAGCCTCACCTCTTGGGGAGGTCAAATGACCCAGGCCAATAAGAGCTACTTGTGACTCTTGACCTTCCACTTTAAGGTTTCCGTCAAAATTGAACTTAGAGGGCTGGTCTTTAGAGAAAATCAGCCGTCCTTTAAGGTCTTTAGCTTCCCAGATAAGGGTTTCGTTCAGCTGATGGGAGAGATTAGATCCAGTAGGAATGTAAAGAGAGCCAAAGCTATTTTGAATTAAGCTTTCAAGCGTTAAGGACTCTTGGCTGCTTACTTTATTCAAAGTTTCTAAAGAGAGGAAAAGTTTAGGAATTTGAGCACTTAAATATCTGTCTGGGCTTTTAAATTGAAATTGGCTGACATCAGCTTTAACTTGAGCCATGGGCAGATGGCCTGGCTGCAAGAGAACAGACACAGAGCCATGAAGCAGTCCTTTTGCATCTTCGAGTGGCAGGGTGGGTTTTCCAATGAGGTCTAAAACATAGTCTGACATGGAGAGAATAGAGCCCACCTCGACTTCTTCAAAATCGAGTTTAAAATCTAAACCTTCTTCTTTTTTATGAAAGAACCCATCTAAATGGGAGTCCTCTTTAGAAAGATTAAGGTGAGCAATCACCTGAGACTGCGCCACTTCTTTTGTTTCAAAGTTAAAGTTTAAATCTTGAACTTTCGAATCTTCTATTAGAGAAAGGGTCCCCTTATCGACTTTAAAGTAAGTTTTAATATCAATGTATTCGACTTTGCTACTAAAAAGATTTTTTATCGCTTTATAGGCATCTTTTGTTTTCACTACTTTTATGTCAGGGCGTTTAAGGTCAATATTGAGCTCTAAAGTTTTATGAAACCAATCTAAATCATAGGAAATAATCGCCTTTTCAGCTTCTAAGTAGAGTCCTCCATCTTTTGAAACGCGCCTTTCATCTCCAAGCTTTGGAGCAGTTAAAATAACTCTTCCCTTTTCAAACTTAAGGGCTTCAAAGTCGATGGGCTCTCCCAGTGACTTTTCAGAGAGGTATTTGAAGGCAATTCGGGTAGTGCTCAGGCTAAGCGGTTTTCTCCAAATAACAAGAGATGTTATGAGAATTAAGAAGACAAATAGAAAATAGAGCTTCTTTTTCATAGGTAGGTGGGTACTTAAGCTTCTTTTTGTTTCTACTTTAGAGAGTCAAAATTTGGAAGTGATTTTATCAAGCACTGATAAAGAAGTACATGAGATTACTTAAAAAAGGCTTCTTTTGTAAAGATTACTCTAAGATATCCAAAGCTTTAGCAGCGTAGACCTCATCGAGCCTTTTTAGATAAGTTTCATGGGGGGCTGACTTCACTTTTTCGGGATCATCATGGATTTCTTGAACGATCATTTTGAGCACTTTTATGAAGTGGTCAAGGGTATCTTTAGATTCACTTTCAGTAGGTTCAATGAGCATACATTCTTTAATAATCAGCGGAAAGTAAATGGTCGGGGCATGAATGCCATAATCTAATAGTCGCTTAGCAATATCAAAAGCTCTTACCCCTTTATCTAAATGTCGATCTGCTTGAACTACGAACTCATGCATACAGTAGCTTTTAATAGGAACATTGAAG
>CAYGMF010000009.1:19459-23410 GCA_964351075.1 uncultured bacterium | reverse complement strand
ATCTGCTTGAACTACGAACTCATGCATACAGTAGCTTTTAATAGGAACATTGAAGATTTTGGAGAGGTGAAATTTTAAGTAGTTCGCATTCAAGATAGCCATTTCAGCAATTTTTCTAAGTCCGTATTGACCATGAAGTCGTATGTAGAGATAAGCTCTTACTAAGATAGAGAAATTTCCAAAAAAGGTAGAAGTGGGGCCTATACTAGAGTCAACTTGCCAAACGACTTGATAGTGCTCCCCTCTTTTATGGACCCAAGGAGTTGGTAAAAAGGGTTCTAATTTTTCATTACAAAGTACCGGAGCACCTCCAGGTCCTCCTCCTCCATGAGGAGTTGAGAAGGTTTTATGCAAATTGATGTGCATGACATCAAATCCCATGCGGCCTGGTCTACAGATATTCAATATGGGGTTTAAGTTAGCGCCATCGTAATAGAGCAGTCCCCCTGCATCATGAACAAGCTTTGAAATCTCTAGAATCTGAGGAGAAAAAACACCTAGAGTGTTGGGGTTTGTGAGCATTAAACCTGCCACCTCATCAGAGAGGTTCTCTTTGAGTTCTTCTAAATCAATGTCCCCTGTTTCAGGATTCGATTTAAGGGTAATGACTTCATAGCCACACATGCGAGCAGACGCTGGATTAGTTCCATGTGCACTATCAGGAATCAAAATATACTTTCTTTTGTGATCATCCCTCTTTTCATGATAAGCCCTAATCATTTTAATCCCTACAAACTCTCCTTGGGCGCCAGCATTTGCTACGAGAGTGCCTGCATGTAGTCCACAGATATCACAGAGTTCTTCAAGGAGTTTAACAATCACTTCATAACACCCTTGAACAGTTTCCTGTGGAGCTAAGGGATGGGCATATTTGAATCCAGGAAATTGAACGGCTGCTTCTGTCGCTCGAGGGTTGAGCTTCATCGTGCAGCTACCCAGAGGGTAGAAGTGTGTGTCAATGGACATATTTTGGTTAGCTAAACGACTGAAGTGTCTGGTAAGATCAAGTTCAGAAATTTCAGGTAAGTCTATCTTACCTTTTCTTAGGTAGGTTTCAGGAGGTAAGAAGTCTGTCCACTCTGGGGATTCTTTAGGTAAACTGAAAGCTCTTTGTTCTTTCTGACTTTTTTGAAAGATCGTAGTTGGTTTTTTTGTTTTTACCATATTTTTTTAGCCACCTCAACATAGTGCTCAAGCTCTGCTAAACTTTTAGTTTCAGTGACTGCAATGAGTAGGTGATGAGTCATTTCTGGATAGAATTGTGAAAGAGGCACTCCAGCTTCTATATCATAAAGTCTAAAGTGGTCCAGAGCTTTTTGAATGGGGGTATTCACCTTGATGACAAATTCATTGAGAATGGGCGATTTTGTTAGCAGTTCCACATGGGTGAGCTTATTCAATTCTGTTCTTAAATATTGAGCTCTTTGATAGTTTGTTAAAGCGAGCTTTGAAATTCCTTCAGGACCATACCAAAGCAGTGTCACTAAGCTCGCTAGTGCACAAAGCGCTTGATTAGAGCAAATATTGGAAGTCGCTTTTTCCCTTCTAATATGTTGTTCTCTAGTCTGCAGAGTTAAAACAAATCCTTCATTCCCCTCCGAGTCTTTTGTTTTTCCAACTAGCCTTCCAGGAAGCTGACGTATGTATTCTTTTCTACAGGTGATATATCCGGCGTAAGGCCCTCCAAATTGAAGAGGGATTCCAAAAGGCTGACAGTCTCCAACTACAATATCTGCGTTGAGATCTTTAGCAGATTTATAGAGACCAAAAACTAAGGGGTTCGCGCTAAGCGCCACGCACGCTCCTTTTTTGTGAGCAATTTCTATAATGGGCTCTACATCTTCAACTGTTCCAAAAAAGTTAGGGTAGGCTAAAAGCACTCCTGCTGTCTCTTCATCTATCTCTTTTTTGTAGCGCTTAAAATCAAAATTTCCTTCTAAAGTCATTGGAATCTTTTTGATTTCAACATCTAGTGCATTTAAATATTGCTCAATAACTCTTAAATAATGCGGATGTAGATTTGCCGCAACAAGCACTTTTGATCGTTTTGATTTAATTCTTAAAGTCATCAAGAGAGCTTCAGCAGCAGCTGATGCTCCATCATATAAAGATGCGTTAGACAATTCCAATCCAGTTAATCTACAAAGTGTCGATTGAAATTCATAAATCGTTTGCAAAAGCCCTTGTGAGGCTTCTGCTTGGTAAGGAGTGTAGGCAGTCAAAAAACCTGATTTACTAATAATAGATTGAACAAGAGCTGGAACATGATGCTCATAGGCGCCTGCTCCCAAATAGCTTTGAAATTTATGAAAGTTATTTTTGGAGGCTATTTGCTCCATCATTTTCAAACCTTCATACTCAGATAAACCGTCATCTTCAATGGGGGCGTGTTCCAAAATAGACTTAGGAACATTTTCAAAGAGATCATTGAGTTGTTTGAGTCCCAAATCATGAAGCATTTCTTTGATTTGAGGCTGTTGATTTGAAATAAAATCCATTTACTTTACTTTGATGTACTCTTGATATTGCTCTTCATCCATTAAACTATCTAACTCCGTTGGATCCTTTATTTTTATTTTAATAAGCCATCCCTCAACCCCTGGGGATTCATTGATCAGTTCAGGGTGGTCTTTTAAATTTGGATTGACCTCTTCAACAACTCCTGAGATGGGAGCATAGACATCAGCTGCAGCTTTAGTAGATTCTAAAACTACGATCTCTTTTCCTGCTTGGATTTCACTTCCTATTTCTGGCAATTCAATATAAACAATATCTCCTAGCTCTTTTTGTGCAAAGTCACTGACTCCAATTGTTCCTGTGGAATTGGTCACTTTGACCCATTCATGAGACTGCGTATAGTGCATTTATTTTTTCTCCTCTTTTTGCTTGTAAAATGGGAATCCTACAACTTCTGCTTTTATTTCTCTATTTCGTATTTGGATTGTTAATTTATCGTTAGGTTTTACTTTCCCTTCAATCATAACTATTGCGATAGACTTTTGAAGACTTGGTGAAAAAGTACCAGAGGTTACAACTCCCTTTAGCACTCCATTTATTTTAACTTCCATATCAGGCCTTGCAATTGCATTTTCTTGAAGCATCACCCCGTGTTGAGATCTCTTTTTTGCACTCTTCTTAAGTTTCAACATAGCCTCTTTTCCTAAAAAGTCCTCTTTATCCCATTTAATAGTCCAAAAAGCTAAGCTTTCGCTCGGTGCAATCGTTTCACTAAGCTCATGACCATAAAGGACGTATCCCATTTCAAGTCTTAAGATGTCTCGAGCAGCAAGCCCTATAGGTTTGAGGTCTATTTTCTTCTGGGCAAATAGCTCATCCCATAATTCTTTAAGAGCTTCTTGGCGTCCATAGACTTCATAGCCAAGTTCTCCTGTGTATCCTGTTCTAGAAATAAAAAGTGGGTGCCCTCTCCACTGAAGGCTACAAGAGCGCATAAATCTAAGATCGTTAACTTCTTCAAATAGAGGCTTCAAAAGCTCTTTTGAGAGAGGTCCTTGAATAGCTAAAATCCCCTCTTTTGTAAAGTGGGGGGTAATTGAGACATCGAAGTTTTTAGCATGTAGTTTGAGGTAGTCTAGATCTTTCTGTCGGTTAGAGGCATTGACTACAAGAGAAAAATGGTTCCTTTGATGTCTATAGATAATGACATCATCTATTGCAGTTCCATTTAGGTCACAAAGAACAGTATAAACTGCTTTATTGACCGGCATATCTTGGATGCAATTTGTGGAGATGTAGTCTAAAAATTGACTTGCCTCAAGACCTTCTACAAAAACTCTTCCCATGTGAGAAATATCAAAAATGCCGACACCCTCTCTTACAGTCTGGTGTTCATCTTTAATATTTGTATAATTTAAAGGCATTTCAAAGCCGGCAAAATTTACAAAGCGTGCCCCCATAGCATGATGCTGATCGTATAAAAAAGTTTTCATG
>CAYGMF010000009.1:0-19359 GCA_964351075.1 uncultured bacterium | reverse complement strand
ATTTACAAAGCGTGCCCCCATAGCATGATGCTGATCGTATAAAAAAGTTTTCATGAAGGGACTATGGGGTGGGTTGAATTTTATCTAAAATCTCAAAAGCAATAGCTTGTTTAAGTTCTTTATTTACCCGATTCTTAATATGCTTCTGCATCATGTGCGAGTGATTTGTTTTTGGGTGAGAAAGTATCTGTGTAAAGATCAAATTATTTTCAGATGGTATAACTGCAGTCCAATGACCCTCTTTTAAAGGAAGTAGAGCTTCCATTTCCCCTTTGTCCTCTAAGTAACGAACATAGGTGTGTTGATTTTCTCTAAGAGTCCATAGACTGTTAAAGGAGTAGCTTGTATTTGATTTTGAATGGTCCTTCATAAACTCTAATGCTAATCTCATGGGATAATACATGCGATATTTGCAGTAAAAATCGTTTGTAAACTCGTTATTAGTCTCTTTATGAAGAGATAAATAATCGTTACGTATTTCTCTTTTTAGAGGTTCAAAGAGGTCTTTTTCAAGTTTATTGCTAGAAGCTTTTTTTGATCTTTTTGCAAGTAGCTTGTCTAAAGTTCTATCTTCTTTCAACTGTTGAAAAGCAACTAATTGTTCGTCCTCTCTAGCTGAGACAGCAACGATTTGGTAATAATCTTGCTCATTAAAGGTAATAGGCTCCATGTCTAGCTCTTCTTGATCGATTGATTTAAAGAAGTTATCTAAAAAGAGTTCTTTTTTAGAAGAGACTTCCAACCCTTTGAACGGTAGCCCCTGCCCATTTTTACGCGGAGAGAGTTCTTCTTTGACTACATTTGCAATTGAAAAGGCTTTTTCGAGCCAATCTGTATTTTCTTTTAAGAGAATTTCTCGTACGAATTGATCCATTTGCATTTGAGTAGCTGTATCTAGATGTTCTAAAAAATCTTGATAATCCTCTTGATTTAGTTCGCCTTGATGCTTCAATTTAGGGAATTGATTTGCAAGCGTTTGATAGTTAATAGGATTAAGTTTCCAATTCCAAATATCTTGAACTTTGATGTTAAGCGCTGCATTTGCTAGGCTTACTTTTTTATACTGAATTTCAAGAGGTCTTTCAACAAGTTGGGGGTATTTATTAGAAATGGATTCTAAAGAGTCCATCTCAAATGCCAAAGCAAGTTGATTGAGGGGTTTTCCAAGAGCTTCCAAATAAACTTCAAATTGCATAAGGTCTTTCATAGAGTGAAATTGCAGATCTTCTGGAAGAGAGAAGCGAGCGACTTTCATTTGCTCAGAAGCGTAGTGTTCAAACGGCTCTAAAGCATGAGAATCTAAAACAACAGAAGTTCCAGCTTCCTGAAAAAAGCGTCTGAATAGCAAGAGATCTTTCCAATGAGAGATCATTTGCATTCTATTCATACCAAGATATTTAAGTTTGGCTTCAAGATACTCTTGGCTATTTTCAAAGTCTTTGACACCAAGACTTTTTATTCTCATAAAGTTTTGTTCATTTAGGCTCAGGAGGTCTTGTTCAGCTTCTTGCTCTGTTATGCGATAGCCTTGTTTTTTTGCCAAAGCATTGACTTCAAATATAAACTCACACACCTTTCCCATCAATTTGTCTCCAAACCAATCTTCTAAGGAGTTATAGCCAAATAACTGAAGGCTTTGTGGATTTAGGTTAGAATCTTTAGGAATCCATTGGAATTGTGATTCTTGTTCATTAAGTATTTTCCAAAGATTAAATGAGGAAAAACGACTTTCCTCAGCATAGAGCTTTAGACGATTTTCAAAAGCCACTTTCAGATCCGTTTCTCCTTTTAATTGTTCAATAGAAGCTTTTAGCTCAGGCGCGTGTATGGACCAGATCGTATCGGCATTTAAAAAAGGTGCACTTGGGTGGCTATAAAATTGATACTTAATCTCTTTTTGATGTTGAGCTTTGAGATCATCCTTAAGAAGTTCTAGATTTCGATCTACAAGCAAGCCTAGGATGCCGGGTTTGATTAAATCAGAAGAGACAAAATTTTCAGTAAAATAATGGGAGCCTATTGCTTTTCCATAAAGAGCATTGTCTCCATTATTTGTATTCAAAAGAACTTTAAGACCCTCAAATCTAGATTGTCTTACTCTCTGTTTATTAAAGGTACGATAAACCGTTCTGTCAGTTGCTTTTTGTGGCCCTCTTGGAATAATTCCAAAGAATAGGAAGGAGATTGTAATGAAAACGGCTACAATAATTAAGAATAACTTTTGATACCTTTGAATAAATCCTAACATAATTTTGTCCTTTTTTACTTGGAGTTAGGAAAATACCATAAGCATTTAAATTCTACTAGCGTTTTTCTAAACCTTTTTAAGAGTACTTTAGGCCTCCTGAAATGAACAAATTAGTTCTGATCGAACACGCTCTCTAAGCTGATTCAATTTTTCTCTTTGTTGGTGATTGTCAATAAGGTAGAAGCTATTTTCAGTCATCGCGTGATAAACCTTTTCTTTATCTTTTAGAATATCCTTAAGAATCTGAGGATCAGGTCGAGCTAGAGCCAGAGTCCCATGATGTAGATACCCCTTTTTTGTTCGTCTTTGTGCAGCTCCCCCAACCTTCTTCCCTTGTACCATTACATCATAGCGGGTAGGCTTTGCCATACAAAAGAAAAAGGAGTCGTCTCTTTTAGAAGGCCCATCTCCTTCATAAGCATCTAGAGTTTTTCCTTTTAGAAATTTTCCAAGAGCTTTTGAAACAATTCTATTTACAAAGGCATAGTTTTCCATTGTATTCTCAGAAAAGTGGCTATGTTCTTTGGGCATAAAAAAAGAAAATGCAAGGTCAATAAAGTGAAGCGTGACTCCACCTCCTGTGATACGCCTTGCGCAATCTATCTTGTGTTTCTCTATACCAGAAAAATCGAGCAGTTTTTCAGGTTTTGCAAAGTGCCCATAAGTTAAACTGTCTCGCTTCCATTCATAAAGGTGAAGAGTAGGGCAACCTTTTGGATCTAAGTCGTTAAGCATCATTTCATCCATTGCCATGTTTTCTTTTGCGTTGTGGACGCCTGTCTCTACAATTGAAATTTTCATAAAAAAATGCACTCGTGTAAAAAAAAATATAATTAATTAAAAACCCGTGTTTTATACATTAAAAACTTTTATTCAAAAAAAATAATTTATAGATTATAATGGCATTTAGGAAAAAAAAATACCCTACCATTTGCAATAAATCAAATAAATTTCTAATCTGAAGTTTACAAGTAAAGTTGATTTATTAATAACCATTTAAATAAGAGCATCTTATGTTTGAAAAATTCACCAACCGCGCAAAGCAAGTTATCAAATTAGCCAAAAAAGAGGCCCAAAGGCTCAACCATAACTACCTTGGGACTGAGCACGTCTTGCTTGGGCTCCTTAAATTAGGACAAGGTATAGCGGTTAATGTACTTAGAAACCTGAACATTGACTTTGAGACTGTACGCAATGAAGTAGAGCGTCTGGTAGGCTATGGCCCTGAGATTCAAGTTTATGGAGATCCAGCGTTAACCGGAAAGGTCAAAAAGGTTTTTGAGTGTGCTAACGAAGAGGCTTCTAACCTTAATCACAATTATGTTGGTACTGAGCACCTTTTGCTAGGCTTACTAAAACAAACAGATGGAGTTGCTGCTCAAGTTCTAGAGAATTTGAATGTCAATTTAAAAGAAGTGAGGAAGGAAGTTTTAAAAGAGCTTGAGAGCTTTAACCTTCAACTTCCACCAATTGGTTCTTCAACTGGACCGCAGCAAAATTTGAATCCGTCGAATAAGCCTGGGAACTATGACTCAAAATCGATCGCAAATGATAAGACCCCTGCACTTAAGGCTTATGGACATGACTTAACTGAAATGTGTCGAGAAGGGAATATGGACCCTGTTATTGGACGAAAAGAAGAAGTTGAGCGTTTGATCTTAATCCTTTGTCGAAGACGCAAAAACAACCCGGTTTTAGTTGGAGAAGCGGGAGTTGGAAAAACAGCTATTGTAGAGGGACTTGCTCAAGCAATTGTTACAGGAGACGTTCCTGACAATCTGCGTAAAAAGAGACTCATTGCTCTAGATTTAACACTGATGATTGCAGGTACTAAATATCGTGGTCAATTTGAAGAACGAATTAAAGCTGTCATGGACGAAGTTAGAAAGAATGGCAATATTCTTCTCTTCATTGATGAGCTTCATACAATTGTAGGAGCTGGAGCTGCTGAAGGTGCCATTGATGCTTCAAACATTCTCAAGCCTGCCCTCTCTCGTGGAGAAATTCAATGTATTGGGGCAACTACGATAGATGAGTACCGCAAGCACATTGAAAAAGATGCTGCTTTAGAAAGAAGGTTCCAAAAGATTCATATTGCTCCTCCAAACACAGAAGAGACAATTGAAATTTTAGGCGGCTTGAAAGCTAAGTATCAAGAGCACCATAAATGTATTTATACGGATCAAGCGATCAAATCAGCTTCTATTCTAGCAGATAGATATATTCACGGCCGTTTTTTACCAGATAAAGCAATCGATTTAATTGATGAAGCGGGTGCAAAAATGCGCATCTCTATGATGAATCAACCCGATGATATTACGAAGTTAGAATCTAACATTGAAGAGACCCGTATTGCGAAAGAAGGAGCAATTGATAGTCAAGAATACGAGAAAGCAGCTAAATTGCGCGACGCTGAAAAGAATTTAAGAGAGCAGCTTCAGAAGATTCGCTCTGAATGGGAAGTCAATAAAGAGGAACATCAAGTTATTGTAGATGAAGAGGAAGTGGCCTCCATCGTCTCCAAGTTGACAGGAGTTCCCTTAAATAGATTAACAGAGGGAGAGACTTCTAAAGTTTTAAAAATGGAAGAGATTCTTTCTGGAAAAATCATTGGCCAGCTAGATGCTTTAAAAACGGTTTGCCGTGCTATTCGTAGAAGCCGTGCTGACATTAAAAATCCGAATCGCCCAATTGGAGCGTTCTTATTTTTAGGGCCTACAGGAGTTGGTAAAACACTTCTTGCAAGGCAACTTGCCATCCATATGTTTGGAGGAGAGGATTCTCTTATTCAAGTGGACATGTCAGAATACATGGAAAAATTTGCCATTAGCCGTATGACAGGCTCCCCTCCAGGATATGTAGGACATGAGGAGGGAGGACAGCTCACAGAAAGAGTTCGTCAAAGACCTTACAGCGTTGTTCTATTTGATGAAGTAGAAAAAGCGCATCCTGACGTCATGAACTTACTTCTTCAAATTTTAGAGGAAGGGCGCCTAACAGATTCTTTTGGTCGTAAAATTGATTTTAGAAATACAATTATAATTATGACTTCGAATCTAGGGGCTGATTTAATTAGCAAGTCTACTGAAGTAGGTTTTGGAGCAACAGAAGGACTTCCTAACTTTATGACTATTCAGAGCAAAATGGAGCAAGCGGTTAAAAAGCATTTCAAACCTGAATTTTTAAACAGAATTGACGGAACGGTTGTTTTTAGACCTCTTGATAAAGAATCTGTGAGAGAAGTCGTTCTCCTTGAGTTTTCTAAGCTACAAGAGCGTCTTAAAGAAAAACAAATTGAAATCCAATTGTCAGAGGAAGCAAAAGACTTCTTAGCTGCAAAAGGTTATCAACCTGAAATGGGAGCTAGACCTGTACGAAGAACAATTGAGGAGTATATTGAGGATGCTTTAGCTGAAAAGCTTCTTCAAAACCCTAACTTGCGTGAGCGTGCGTACGATATTACATATGAAAATAACGAGTTAGTTTTCACAGAGAAAGGGAATAAAGAGGAGATCCAAAAGGATCCTGAGGCTGTAGGAGCCGAGCAAGACTCTTAAGCGTTCTGCAGCTGCGTTAAACTTGCTTCCCAGTTTCTAACTGCGTGAAGCAAGTTTTTCTTATTAGGCTTTTGTTTTAAGAGTTCGATATGATCTTCCCGATTACAAAAATAAGCAATCTTAGCGAGTAAGTTAAGATGCTTTTTGTCTTCACAAGCAAACAAAAAGAAAAGAGAATGAACAGGTTTGTGGTCCAGCGCGCCATATTCAATAGGTTTTTTAGGATAAACTAAAACCACAATATCATACGTTTTGGAAAGCAAAAAATCACGGGTGTGTGGAACGGCAACACCTTCATTTAGGGCTGTAGACATTAAGTTTTCACGATCTAAGAGAAGTTCTGTAATCCCTTCTGGGTTCACATCGAGATCTTTAGCAATGGCATGCATGCTATTTTGAATGAGTTCTTTTTTTGTCTCTCCTTCCACATCGACTAGCACATAGCCTTTATGAAGAGCTCTGTAGAGATTAAATTGTTGAGTTCCCGCCTTATGCTCGTTGCTATCTAGATGAACTTGATTGTGAGATCTAAGCACCCAGCCTTCAATTTCCTCACGACTAAAGCGCACTTCATTTTGGATCACGTAGGAGGGTATTTCACCTGCATCTAGCCAATTTTGCACAACATCTTCTGAGACTTGAAGAAGGGAAGAAACTTCTTGTATCGTCAAATCCATGGAACTCTCTCTTTAAGATTGAAATATTTGTATAATCTGTTCTGGAACAGTTAAGGTCAACAATTTCTTTCTTATTTCTTCATTTCTTAAATATAAAGTAAGCTGAGACAAAAGTTTAAGGTAGTGGGTTTGTTTATCATCAGGACCTCCTATTAAAAAAATGAGTTTAACAGGAATGCGGTCAATTGAACCCCAGTTCACTCCTTCTTTTAAGATCCCCACAGAGATAAAAAAATCGTTGTAGATAGGAAGTTTTGCATGAGGAATAGCAACGCTCATCCCAATTCCGGTAGAGGCTATTTTTTCACGCTTTAAAGTAGCATCTAGAAATTCGTCTTTGCAGATGAGGTTTCGATTTTCAGCAAGTTTATCAATTAATTGCTTGATTGCATCATCCCTAGAATCAGCCTCTATAAAAGAGATCGCATCTTTATCGATGTAAGAAGCAATATCTGCAATCGATGTTGATTTAGTCTTTACCTGTGTGACCAAAACCGCCTTCTCCTCTACTAGTTGCTGAAAGTTCACTCACCCCTTGCAAAAAATTTGCTTGGCAAACGGGCGCCAAAATGATTTGGGCAACTCTCATATTAGGTGTTATGACAAAAGGTTGTTTGCCATGATTAATTAGAATGATTTTAAGTTCACCGCGATAATCAGAGTCAATCGTTCCAGGTGTATTTAAAACGGTTACCTGATGTTTGAACGCTAATCCACTTCTTGGTCTTACTTGTATTTCATAGCCTTTAGGGATTTCAAAGCGGATTCCAGTTGGAACTAAAGTAGACTCCCCTGGATTAAGGATGAGATCTTGCTTTAGATGAGCCCTTACATCGGCGCCAGCAGCTTGCTCTGTTGCATAAAAAGGAAGTTCTATACCCTCTTCATCTACCTGAATCAAAAGATCTACTTTTTGCATATTTTTCCTTTTACTTTGAGTAACTATGATCTAAAGAGACAAGTTTATTTTTTTTTGCATTTTCTGAAGACTCTTTTTTTACTTTTTTTACTTTTTTATGTGGGGAAAGGTATCCAATGAAAGTACTGACTTTCTCTTTAAGGTGCTTTCTTTTCACAACACAATCAATCATTCCATGTTCGAGTAAGAACTCTGATTTTTGAGCTTCAGCTGGTAATTTTTCCCCTATAGTTTGCTCAATTACTCGAGGACCGGCAAAGCAAATTAAAGCTTTAGGCTCAGCAATAATAACATCTCCTAAGGAGGCAAAAGAAGCAGTGACACCCCCAGTAGTTGGATTCGTTAGGATTGAAATATATGGTAGAGACGCTTTCCCTAGTTTAGTAAGAGCGCCGGAAGTTTTGGCCATTTGCATGAGAGACAAGGAGGATTCCTGCATACGTGCGCCCCCAGAAGCTGAGACAATAACAACAGGCAGCTTTTCTTGAAGAGCATGTTCAATTATAAGGGTCAACTTTTCTCCCACAACAGAACCCATTGAACCTCCCATGAAAGCAAAATCAAGGACACCGAGCGCTGCTGGCTGCCCATTAATTAAGCACTCCCCTACAATAACCCCTTCATTTCTGGAGGTTTTTTTCTGAGCTCTTACAAGCCTTTCTTTATAAGGTTCAGTATCGACGAAGTTTAGAGGGTCAGAAGAAGTCATTTCTTCATACATCTCTTTAAAGGTCCCGCTATCTGCTAATAGGCGGATACGTTCCTTAATTGTGATGCGATAGTGATAGTCACACTTAGGGCAGCAGTTCATATTCTGCTCAAGCTCTTTAATGTGGATGAGCTCCTTGCAATGAGTGCATTTAAGCCAGCCATTGAAGCCTTCGCTTTTGGTTTCTTTAACTTTAATCTTAGGCTTACTTCTTGAAAACAATTTCATATCACCTTCTTTATTAAACTAACCGGAAAGGTTAATTTTAATTAATATTACTGTTTAATTCAATAAATTAAGTTAAATTTTAATATTTACTACGCATTTTGCGCCTTTTCAAACCTTTTCTTAACAGTTTTCCAATTTACAACTTCCCAAATAGCTTTGAGGTAGTCAGGTCTAACATTCTTATATTGAAGATAGTAAGCATGCTCCCAAACATCTATCCCCAAAAGAGGAACTAGGCCTTGAGTAGACAACGGGTCTTGATTTTGTGTGGTTGCAACCAGTAAAGACTTATTTTTAGGATTTAGAGCGAGCCATCCCCATCCTGAGCCTTGTACAGCTGCAGACTTAGCTGAGAGCTCTTCTTTTAGGGCGTCAAAGGAGCCAAAACCCTTTTCGATGGCTTTTTGCAGGTCCCCTTCGATCTCTCCTCCTTGGCCTACTGGAGCTAAATTCTCCCAAAAAAGGCAGTGATTGACATAGCCGCCTCCATTAAACTTAATGGCGCTTTGTAGAGCGATCATTTGATCCACTTGGTTGGCTTGCTCTGCAGCCTTATATTTCTCAAGTGCAGCGTTTAAATTGGTGATATAGGCTTTATGGTGTTTTTGATGGTGCAGTTCCATAATTTCTTTACTAATCACGGGCTCTAATGCTGCATAATCATAGGGTAATTTAGGAAGTGTAAAAGTCATGACAATCTCTTTTTAATTATTTAAAAATGGGTTTCCACCATACTCATTTTGAAGAATCTTGTCAAAAAAAGCATCCTTAAGAAGGATTATTTCCTTACTATTTTAGTTCTAAATCACTTATTCTTTATATAATCTTAATTTTTAGACCGTATTACTTATTGCTCGATTTTAAAAACCAAAACGCGAGGTATTCATCATGGTTAGTTCAGCTACATCTTACTCTTCAACCGGCACTTGCCAGGGATATTATTATACGGGTAGACTCTTTCAAGGAACCTTGAAAAAAGCTCTTCAAATGGCAAGTATGGCCTATGGGGTCTATCAAGTTCCTACAGCTTTTCACAGGGGTGGAGGGCGAGAAGCTGTCAATAGTTTGATTGTCTACATGGGTTTAATCCCTTTTGCACTAGAAGGTGTTTCCCCGGTGTTTAAAGGGGAATATCTTGAGAATTGCTCACCAACGACAATGGCTACAATTGAAGGAACTACTGAGAAAGTGATTCAAGCTAGAACAAAAGCTTTAGGCGATCTCTAATCTTCAAATAAAAAAGCCCTCCTTAAATCTCTTTAAGGAGGGCTTTTTTTGATTCAAACTCTTAAGTTATGCACGTCTTTTTTCAAAATCATCTACTAAAATAGAGAGTTCAGCTATCTGTTGGGCACTTTTTTTACTCATTGCGTAAAGCTCACAAGTGAGCTGATAAACTTGCGCCCTTAAATGATCAACTGGGTGTTCTTCAACTCTCTTGTTTGACTCGAGCAACATCTTGTTATAAGAGGCTCTTATGCTTTCAGAGAACTGATCCACCTGATTAAAGAATTCATCTACGAATACCTTAAGCTCATCCACCTTGTAGTAAACGCGAGGTGAAAAAGAAGAGACAGACGAACAGCTCTTATCAAGAAGCTTATCGACCCCTTCCTTCACTTTTTTAAGAGCTGTTGAACCAGCACCTCTATTACTCAATTCAAGCTGTATAGCGCGCATCTTGTATTCACTAATTTGCGCTGTTAAGTCCCCTACCATTTTGGTCAGGTACTTCTGATTGTCAAATTGATCATCAGAAAGAATAGCCGCTGACTTTCTTGCTAGAGAGACTATTTCCTGATCAAACTCTGTGAAAATTTCCTTTGCCTTATTGAGTAAAATACGCGGGGTACGCTCTGCTACTTTAACCCCACTTTCCACTTCCCATCTTCCAGTCCAAAAACCTTCCAAGCAACTTCTTTTGAAAAAGTTCGTAAACCATACTTTAGGTGCAAATGTAGATAAGGAGTAGAGGCCCTCAGACCCAACAATTGGATTTTTAGTAGCCCTTACCTGGTGACCATCAGCTAAAGAGAGAAGGATATCAAAGTCTGTTTCGTAGAAGAATCTTCGTGCTACAGATGCAAGGCCTTTCGCTACAAAGTTCACATCTTCCAAACTTATAGGTGAAGCATCTCGAGCTCGATCCAAATAGCTCTTCTCTGCAGTTTTAACTGGAGCTTTTACTTCGAAATGATAGGCTTCATATTCAGGATAACTCTCATCATTGATCTGAAGCTGAATTGCCCTTCCCATAACAGGCTCTAAATCATAGGTATTATAAGCAATTGGAGTAGAAGGCATGTCTACAAAGCCCTCATCAGGAGGGGTATTGATAGTGGCTAAATTACCTTGAACGGGTCCTGGCATATTATAAACTCCTATAAATAGTTAAATTTTATAGTCTAATTATACCGTTAGTTTATTAAGATTAAATAAAGTAAACTTATTTATTTAAAACGAGATCTTTAAAGCTTTTTCGGGTGATATCCCCTTTAAAGATAGTCTGGATCTTTTTTTCTGGAAGAGTGAAATGCTCAAAAAAAGACTTTACCGTAGAGGTGCTGGTGAAGACGATTTCATCAAACTCCTCTAATTTGGGCTTTGGAGCGTCTGCTCTAGGCAGAGTGTCATAGAGGTCTAGGGATTCATGCTGGATCCCCTTCTTTTTGAAGTAGTTGATTATATTTGGCCTTGATCCTGAGGATTTGGGGTAAAAGATGAGGTGCTTTGACGACCATTTTAGTTGAGAGAATAGAGTCATAAGGCCTTCTTGTGATTCATTTTGGGCAACATAGTCGACTAATATCCTATTTTTCATGAGTAGCTCACAAGTCGCTCTTCCTACAGCTATAATCTTTTTTTGATTGAGATAACTGATGGGTCTGTTGAAATGACGCAGTAAATCAAAAAAGATACGAACTGTGGATTGACTCGTGAAGAGAAGATGGGTGGAGTCCAAAAAGCGATAATAAGTTTCTCTAAGAGACTCGAAGGGCTTTGCCTTAATTTGAATCATGGGATAGTGAGTGACACTTCCAGAGGTCAGGAAACGCTTGGGATCGAGCCCTAAAAAGAGGGCCTTTCGCTGTCGTCTTGAATCTATTGAAGAGAAGAGTTTTTCCATTTCTTTATCCCCTTCTCTTGCAAGAATAGCTAGAGAACCTTGAAGGGGCGAAGTTTTAATCTCCAAGTCCAGATGGTTTAAATGCATTAAATTAAGCCTCATTAAAGCTACCTTTGCAATCACAACACCATCTAATTCACCTTTAATTACTTTATGGATTCTTTTTTCAATGGTGCCTCTAAGATCGTAGATTTGAGCATTGGGTACAAGCTTTTGTATCCCTTCTTTTCTGTTATACGAAGAAGTCCCAACTTTAAACCCTTTTGGAAAATCGTTGAGTGTTGCACCAGGTTTTAAAACAAGAGTATCCTCGTTATTTTTATTCTGGGTAAGGGCTATAACTTTTAAACCTTTGGGCAAAGGGTCTGGTAAATCTTTCGCGGAGTGTATGGCTATTCGGCATTTTTTGGTGAGGAGCCAGTGATCCAATTCATGTGTGAAAAAGTCTGTTTGCCCTAGATCTCTAAGAGATGTTTTTTGGTCTAGATCGCCTTTTGTTTGGCAACACATCACAGCAAAAGAGAGGTTAGGGTGATGGTATCGAATGCCATGAGCCACCTCTTCTACTTGCTTAAGAGAGAGCTTAGAAGCTCTTGCTCCCACTTTTATGGATAACATTTTAGTCTTCAAAACAACACTCTATTGCTTGATCAAGAAAATCAATAGCATGAACCTCAATTGACTGCAAAAGATCTTTTGAAAGGTCTTTCATATTTCCTTTGGGAATTAAACAGCTCTTAAAACCCATGCGTACAGCTTCCTTTAGTCGTTTTTCAATGCGAGAGACCCGTCTTATATTTCCTCCAAGACCCACTTCCCCTAAAATAACAAGATGAGGATCCAGTTTTTTCTCTCTAAAGGAAGAGGCTATCGCCATTAAGACTCCTAAATCAAGAGCGGTTTCGTGGATACGAATTCCTCCGGCAAGAGCTACAAAGACATCATCTCTTTGTAAGGAGTAGCCCGCTTTCTTGTCTAAAACAGCTAAGAGCAATGCAAGTCTATTAGGATCTATCCCCATACATTTACGAGTGGGTGTGCTATAAGCTAAAGTGGTAACAAGCGCCTGCGCCTCCACTAAAATGGGGCAAGAGCCTTCAATTGTTGGGATAATAGCTGAGCCATGCATTTGTGAATTGCGTTCTTCTAAAAAGGCTTCCGATGGGTTTTCTACTTCTTGAAGACCTTTTTGATTCATCTGGAAGATTCCGATTTCATCGCAAGGTCCAAACCTATTTTTGACCACTCTCAAAATGCGATAGTGGTGCTGTTTATCCCCTTCAAAATAAAGAACGGTATCTACTAAGTGTTCCAAAACTTTAGGACCTGCGATCTCTCCAGACTTTGTAACGTGCCCTATTAAGAAGATGGAGACATTTAAACTTTTAGCGAGATACATAAGTTCTGTTGTTGTCTCTCTTATTTGAGAGACAGATCCTGGAAGCGAGGGTAAATCGCTTTTATAGATCACTTGCACAGAGTCTATGATGACAATGTCAGGTTTTATTTTTTCAATCTGCAGCTTTATTGTACTTAGATCTGTCTCTCCTAAAAGAAGGAGCTCTTCAGCTTTCACTTGGAGCCTTCTTGCTCTTAATGAGACTTGCTCAATTGATTCTTCTCCACAGATGTAAAGGACCTTTAATCCTTTTTGAACATACTGCGCAGTTACTTGAAGTAGAAGTGTAGACTTCCCTATCCCTGGATCTCCCCCTAAGAGGATCAAGGATCCTGTTACAAGCCCCCCTCCAAGTAAGAGATCAAATGCAGGAGAACTAGAAGACATTCGGATACTCGTGTCTGACTGAACTTCGTTTAATTTTATGGGGGAGGAAGTTTTGCTTTCATTCGATTTAAAGCGAGCTTCGACTTTACTGTGTTCTATTTCTTGATTAAAAACATTCCAGCGCGAACAAGATGGACATTGACCTGACCATTTGGGCTGCAAATGACCACATTCTATACAACTCCAGACAACCTTTTGTTTGGCCATTACTACTCCAGGACTTCAGATAGATTCAACCTATAAAGTGCTTCAGAAGCCGCAGCTTGTTGAGCACTCTTTTTGGAAGAACCATATCCACTTCCTAGAATCATGTCATCTATAAAAACAGAAATTTGGAAAGTTTTATTGTGGTCGGGACCGACCTCTTCAATGACTTTATAAACAGGGATTTTCTGATACTTTTTCTGAGTGTAATCTTGCAGTTCAGCTTTCCAGTTTTGAATGGGATGCTCCATAATCTCTTCAATTTCACTTTTGAAGTGAGTGAAGATAAAATCTTTTGCTGGAACTATTCCTCCATCTAAATAGATCGCTCCTATGAGTGCTTCAAAAAGATCAGCTAAGATAGAAGGATTGGGTTGAGCCACAAAATTCTTCTTCTCTCCCCTTCCCATAAGAAGGTAATTTTCTAATTGAAGTTTTTCAAGGTATTTAGCGCAAGATGCCGACTCTATGAGTCTTGATCTTAAGTGAGAAAGTGTTCCCTCTGAGTTCTTTGGGAGGTCCCTATAAAGATGGTCTGCAATGATGAGGCCTAATACTGCGTCTCCTAAAAACTCTAACCTCTCATTGCTCGTCTCTGTGTCTTCTTGGTTTTCATTCACGTAAGAACTGTGAACAAAGGCTAAAATAAGGAGACTTTGATCCTTAAAGGAGTAACCAATCAGCTCCTCTAAAGAAGATAATTGAGATTTTAATTTTTCTAAATCAGGCATATCACTCTATATTTACTGTAAAACAAGTACATTTTAATACTATTTTATGTTATTTATTATTTATTTTTAACCGAAAAGTACCATGTCAATAGCTATAGACCCCCACCACCTGCATTATTTCAGAAAAAACCGTCAAATTGAATTTGAAAACCTTGTGTCCTCCTCTGAAATTGGATTAATCAATACTATCATAAAGAAAAAAGTTGAAAATGCCAAGGGCGCTCTTCCCCTTCCTCTTAAGGAAGGCTTTGACTTATGGAGAACCCATGAGGAGTTAAAAAAGTTGATTGCAGGCAAAAAATTTGCAAAGATGTCTGGTCAGCTAATGGAAGTTCAAAAGCTCCGCTTTGGTTATTCTCAGTTTTTAAGCTCAAACTGTTATTCTGATGAATATTCTTATGTGCATCGTAAAAGCTGCATTCAAGAGCTTATAGTAGGCCTTTGTATTTGCTTAGAACCTTCACCTACTCCAGAAAATCCATACTTTCCAAGTGAGAAAGGACATGGCATTTTTTTTGAGATCGATCCAGACTTTTTCCTAAGATACCCAAAATCCAGGGGCGAGTATCTCTTTATTTTTTATACACATCCTTCAGCCACTTATTCTTTTCAACCTGAAGACCCATTAAATGGATTTTTTAGAGTGCTTGGATATGAACATGGCGACCGTTTAAAAGAAACACTAAACCCCTCTTACTCTTGGATGCTCATATGAAATATTGGGCGTTTCTTCTCACTCTTTTCTGCAGCTCATTTTTATTTTGCAATGCTGAAAAACCTCTTTATTTTCAAAGTCAAACAAATCTTTCTTCTAAGGCGCTGGACCTTTTTTCTTTCTCTTGGACGCAAACGATAGACCTTGAGTGCACCTTTGATACTTCTTCACTAGATTCCGCTACGATCACCTTCTCTCGAATAAGAGGAGAAGGTTCCTACCAAGACCACGATTTCAAGATAGATACAAACGAAGAAAATGAAACGAATTATGAATTAGTTGCTCTAAAGCAAATCTTAAATACCCCTTTTCATATTTCTTTGAACCCTGACTTATCTATCAAAGGGCCTACTCAAGAATTTGCGCAGGTTTTAGAACTTACTCCTGGTTTAGGCGAATCTCTCTCAGAAGACCTCTTGGATCTTTTGCTCACCTCTATTTTAGCTCCATCAAGGTACGACACAAAACAAAACATCTTGTCGATGCCTCTTTATTACCCTTTTCAATCTAAGTTAACACTTTCTCCAAATCTTGCTTTAAATAAGTTTGACTCTGAAATTTTTTTTGACCAAGACTTAGACATTACAGGCCCCTACACAATAGGGTCTGATCTTTTTTCTCTTCAACTATCTGGAGAAGTTGCAGGAGAAATCAAATGGGACAAAGGTTCAAAATTTTCCAAATACTTTCAACTTTCGCACTCTTTGAATGAAAAAGCGGTAGACCCTTTATTTGCAAAGCCCTTACAATTCGACTATTCGTTTTGTTTAAAGCAAGTAACTCATGAATAAAATAACTTTCCCAGTTAAAAAACTTGCTTCTTGGTTTTTAGCAGAACAGCGGGAGCTTCCATGGAGAGAGACCTCTGACCCCTATGCTATTTGGGTCTCTGAAGTAATGCTACAACAAACGCAAGTGAAAGCCGTACTTCCCTATTATAAAAGATGGATGAAGAGATTTCCTACACTTCAAGCATTAGCTGACGCTCCTATTGAAGAGGTCATTAAGTATTGGGAGGGACTTGGCTATTACTCAAGAGCTAGAAATTTACATGCTGGAGCTAAAGAGGTCTTAGAAAAATTTGGAGGAAAGCTCCCCTCTTCTACAGAAGATCTTCTCTCTATTAAAGGAATTGGCGCCTATACAAAAGGGGCCATTCAAAGCTTTGCTTTTCGTATTCGTAGTGTTTTAGTCGATGGAAACGTTAAACGAGTTTTTGCAAGGCTTTATGGACTTGATCTAGATTTTTCAGTTCCCAAAAACCATAAAAAATTAGAAGAGATTATTGAAACTGTTTTACCTAAAAAAGAGCCTTGGATTTTTAATGAAGCTCTTATGGAACTTGGCGCTTTAGTTTGTACGCCTAAAAAACCACTGTGTACTATTTGCCCAATCAGAGACTCTTGCTTTGCCACAAAGTTAGAAAACCCTGAAAGTCTCCCTGTTAAACCCAAAAGAAAAAAAAGAGTGGTTCTTTATCGAGTGGTCTTTGTTCTTCACTTTAAAGATCATTTTTTAGTGCGTAAAGAATCTAAGGGAGTCATGCAAGATCTCTATGAGTTCCCCTATTTAGAAACTTCTCACAAAAGTCATGAAGAAATCAAAAAAGAAGGAATTCTGACTCGCTTTTTAAAAAAGAAGATCAAAAACCCTACCCATTTACCACAAGTAACACATGGCTTTACCCACCACCATGTTACTTTATTTCCGTTTCAGATAGACCTTAAGACACCTCTAGACCTTTCAGATTATCAATGGATGAAAAAGCAAGAAGTAAAGCAGAAGCCCTTTTCAGCAGGTCATAGGAAAATATTAAAACTTTTGAAGTAAAAAAGAGAGACCTAGTTTCTTAAACTGCAGCTATAGCAGCACGTAAAATCTGCTCAACTTCTTCTTGCTCATTCTCAACTGCATAACTTAGAGGAGTTCCACCTTCCCTATCCTCTGCATTCACATCAGCTCCGCTTTCAATTAAAGCCGCAACGACTTTAATATCTTGAGCAAGGTGCAGTGGTGTATCCCCTTGATCATCTACTACATCTACAAGTGCTCCTGCTGCAAGCAAGGCCCTCACACATTGAATAGCTCCAGCTTGAGCTGCATCATGTAGTGGTGTCTTATCTATATCATCAACTGTATTCACTTGCGCCCGAGCTTCTATCAAAGCATTTACAACTTCTATTTTTTCTCTCTCAGCTGCAAGATGCAGTGAAGTTTTGTTCCATCTATCTCGCATCTCTAGATCAGCACCAGCGGCAATTAGAGTTCTTACGCATCGCGCATCTCCTTCTCGAGCAAATTTATGCAATAACGTACTCCCCTCATCATCGACTCCATTTAGATCAGCGCCAGCTGCAACTAAGGCATGAATAATTTCGACCTCTCCTCTTTCTACTGCAAGATACAAAGGAGTTTTGCTTTCAATATTAGGTGCATCTATATCTACTCCTGCTGCGAGCAAAATATTAGAAACTTCAAGCTCTCTTGCACAAAGAGGTGCCCAATGTAGAAGGGTCTCTCCATCCCGATCAAGCACATGCACATTAGCGTGCGCTGCAATCAAAGCATTAAGCATCTCGATATTCTCCATCATAATTGCGAGATGTAAAGGAGCATGACCATGCACATCAATTGCATCTACATCAGCGCCTGCTTCAACCAAGGCATTGAAAATATCGATGTTCCCTTTTTCGATTGCAAGGTTCAAAGGAGTGTTTCCATTATTATCGCCTACATTCAAATCAGCTCCAGCTTCTATCAATCTCCTTACAACTTCAAGATCCCCTTGCTGAACTGCAAGGTATATAGGAGTCCTCTCATCATCTTTCTTAGGTACTTCTGCGCGACACAAAGGGCAGGGCCTTCCTCGTAGTCCGTCTTGAGCTCTTGCTCTAAAACTTCTATCTAAACACTCTTTATGAAAGGCATGAGCACAAGGAGTAGTTACAATTTTATGATCTCTCAAATTAAAAGAAGTTATTCTATCGATACACACAGCACAAGTCTTTCCTAGAGCAGATCTACTCTCTTCATTAAATGAGTCCAAAAATTTTCTAACAGAGTATCCTCTCCAAGATGCCTGAATCTTAGTAGCTGCCTTATTTTGCCTGTAACCTCTCCAACAAGATTGAATTTAGCTAGCTGCATTATTTTCTTGTACTGACACTACAGATCCTCTCTGTTTGCTTGGTTTTGAGGTTGTAAATAGTTCATGTATAGAGTTATTCCAACTGCAGATATTCCGAGAACCCCTGCAACGAATGGAGCAGATGGCCCTCTTTCAAGCAACGCACTTGCAGCTAAATATTTTCCTTTGCTCCAAGCAAGATCAAAGGGGGTAAATCCATCGTTATCTTGAGCAGTTGAATCAGCTCCAGCAGCAATTAATGCTCGTGTAGCTGCCCAATTCCCATTCCTAGCAGCAACATGGAGTGGAGTCTCACCAAAATTTTCTACAGCAGTTAGACCAGCCCCTGCATCAATTAAGAGTCTTAAAACTTTAACATCTCCCCAATAAGCTGCCGCATGTAGCGGGGTCGAACCACGTATGTCCCTGACCTCTGTATTTGCCCCAGCCCTAAGTAAACTCTCTACAAGAGCTATCTTTCGATCCGCTCCAATATTTTTATTAGCTCTCACTGCTAAATGTAAAAGAGAGAGATCCTCATCATTTTCAAAAGGATGATTGACACCAACCTTCAAATCCATCGCCTGTTGTGCAAGTGGTAAAGTTTTTTTGCAGATCTGAGAACCAATGCCACTTAACAATTCTACAGCCCTCTCTTTTCTAACAGAGTATCCTCTCCAAGATGCCTTATTTTGCCTATAACCTCTCCAAAAAGATTGAATTTGGCTCGCTGCATTATTTTCTAGTAGTGACATCTGTTTTCCTCTTGTTTGATGCTACTATTAGTCATCCTCTGTAGCTTTTTTAATAGATAAACAAACTATATTTTAAGGAATATTTAATAAAATGTCAATATTTTTATTTAATAAAAACGACTATTAATAACTTAACTGACTTATTAAGTGTTAATTATTCGATCGATTTTATTGTAAAATCGCCTACGAACCTTGATTTGGCACTTCGCGCTCTACTGATTTAGTACTTGATTGAACGAGAGTAACCCCTCCAGGAATTACTTGGTCTGGACTACAGGTTCCAGATCTAGAAGCTGTGAGAGAGTTAAAGGCCCCTTGTGCAGCTGCGCTTACTGCAAAATCAGTCTCTGTAAGAGTATCTGGAGAAGGCTTGGGAACTACGGCAAAAGGGCTGGGCGGCGACTCAGTCGCACCTGTTGAGGGCGTACGAAATTCTACAGATGACATGTTTTTTCTTTTTTATTAATATTTTTAAAGCATTTATATTAAGTGACTTAAGAATTAGGTGATTTAGAAAGCATAAGTAAACCTAAACAAGGACTGATTTACTCTTTCTGAGGGGATTTAGAGCGATTA
>CAYGMF010000008.1:33420-38454 GCA_964351075.1 uncultured bacterium | reverse complement strand
GTCACTTTTGAGGACTTTAAAATGTTTGAAGGAAAAGTATTTAGTCGATGAATTTTGAAGACGAAAAAAGCTACTATATGAAGACCAAGTGCAATTGTGAGGGCTAGGATGAACTGCATGCTCCAAATGGTTTGCCGCTTCTTATATTTGAGAGTAATCTCTTTATCTGAGAGCCTATAGATAAGTTTAAGCACGTCTTCTATCCCCTTTCGGTGTCTGGCGTTTGATAGACTAGGCGTATGGGAAGCCCACACTCTTGAGACAGGGAAAAAAGATGTAAAAAGGGTCCATATTCAACTTGCTTATCTAAACTTAAAACTAGGCTTATTTGAGAGGAAGGCTGCTCTTTTTGCAGCCTGGTAATTTCACGAGATAGAGTTTCTTTAAAGTTAGAGAAGTCTATAATTTCTTTACGGTTTCCTAAGTAGATGACATGTTGAGCATCCATAACAACAAGAAGCTTTGAGGTGAGAGCTGTAGATTCTTTGTCTAGAGTAGGATTTTCAATATTGAGTGCTTTAAGAGGAAAAAGATCGGATGTTAATATGAAGAAAATTAAGAGCAAGAAGATTACATCCACAAGAGGAGTTAAGTCAACGAGCGAGAAAGAAGTTTTAAGGTTTGTTTTAAAGTTCATAGCTATTCTTTTGAAAGAGAAGAAGGTCTACAATTTCAGAAGAAGTGGTTTGCATTTCAAGGACAAGGCTCTCAATGCGACTAACCACGTAGTTATAGGCAACAATCGCTGGTATGGCTACCACAAGTCCTGCAGCTGTAGTGATGAGGGCATACTCCATAGCTTCTCCGATATGCGTTGTTGAGACATCCATAAGCCCTGTTTGTCTCATTTCAGAGAAAGCTTGAATAAATCCTAAAACAGTCCCCAAAAGTCCAATTAGTGGAGCAATATGTGCAATAATGGAGAGAATCTTAGCATTTTTTTCTAGTCTTGAAATTTCTGTTAAACCACTTACTTCCATGGCACTTTCAATCTGATCTTTGCTTCTATCGTGTCTTAAGAGGCCTGACTTTACGATATTTGCAATAGCTCCTTGGCTATCCTCGCAGGTACGTATCGCTTCCATGATGTTGCCATCTTTGATAAACTTGCGAATACCAATGATAAACTTATTGGTGTTCATCTCAGCTTGATGGAGATAGAAACAGCGCTCAATAAAAATGCTAATACCTAAAATCGAGCAGCCACCAATAATCAATAGGATCAAGTTTCCTTGAATCATACTTTTAAAAACCTCTAGGACTCCAAAATTTATCATTTTTAGTTAAACCCATATTCAGCGATTAATCGATCTTGAGACATCCTAGCCCATTCTCCTCCTTTTTTAGAGGCAGCTTCCAGTTGTCTCTGCGCAAGCTCTTGTCTCCCTTGCAATTCATAAATTTCAGCTCTTAAGTACATGGCTTTCACTCTAAGGTTAGAGACTATCCCTTCATTAATAATCTTCGATAAGGACAGCATAGCCATATCGAGCTGATTTAAACACCTATAACATAAGCTTTGTTGGATACCTAAGTCAATGATTTGATCAGAAGTCATGCGATCATCGGCAGAGAGCTCTGCTCTAGCGAGATAATCCAAAGCCTCCTGATACTCCTCTTTTGCCATTGAAATTAAGGAGAGTTCATACCAAGCTCTAGAATAGTAGTAGTTTTTTTCAATTCCAGCTCGGTGATATTTTTCAATCATCGCGTTTAGCTTTTGTTCTCCCTCAAGTAACTTAAAGTTTCGGATCAAAGCTTTAGCAAGGCCGAATTCGGCTTCTTCTAAAAGCTCTGGGTAGAGGCTCTCTTGATAGAAAAGCCCAGCTATGGGATGATTTTCTTCCTGAAACTGTTGAACCATTTCTCGGTAAGCTGTGATAGCTTGTTCAAGGTGGAGTTGCCTTTTAGCACTTTGGCTTGTATCTGCTTTCATTAAAAAGACTTGAGCTTCTCCTAAAAGGGAGCGATAGTAAACATTAGAAAGATAGCCTAGATGCTCAGAGCTTATTTGATTTCCCTTATACTTACTCAGAAATGTCTCTTTAGCCTTATTAAAAAGGAGAAGTGATTGGTTGAGGTCTTTTTCAGCTAAAAGCTTTCCATTCACTTCTAAATGGTCTTCTTTTTTATCCAAAGCTCTTAAGTAGTAACTCACAACAAGAAATGGAGATTTATTGAAGAGTTCTTCCATCTTTTCTAGATGTGAGAGCGCTTCTGGACTCCCCTGTATGTACTCTGAAAAAGAGTAATAGTAGAAGAAGGCTTCAGCTGCGTAGGAAGACTCTGGATATTCTTCAAAGACCTTTTTACGATATCCTCTTGAAATATTAGGATCATGTTTTTCCTGGTCGTTACATTCAGCTGCCCAATACCAAGCATCTCCTATCTTGTTTGATTTAGGATAGGTTTCAATTAACTGTAAAAAAGTGTGCCTTGCCTTAGCAAAATCTTGGTGGTGGTAGAATAAGGTACCCAGAAGATAAAGAGCTTGATCAGCAAGAGCACTTTGTATTGGGCTGGATATCAAAGACTCGATAGCTTCTTTTCCTTTTTGAAAAAAGGTATCTGGATCTTCTAGTCGCATAAGCCTGGAGGCTACAAGAGCCTTGAAATAGAGAAGCTGCTCAGGGATTTTATCGAATTGATAGTACGCTTTGTAGTCACTTGGGAAAGATTCTAAGAACTGATAGGCTTTTGTTAAACTGACTTTGTCTCCCTGATTGAGAGCCCCTATCACTTTCATCTTCACTAAGGACTCTATATACTTAGGCTCCTTTGCGTTCATTAGGGAAAGCGATTCATCTACGAGAGTATTAAGATCTTCATAACGTTTGGGATCTTGGGTAATACCGACTAAGCTGAAGAGGTTCCCTATGCGGTAGCGATAGAGGTAACCTGAATCATAGGAGTTTTTTGGCACAAGAGAGGATAAATTCGCATAGATAGCTTCTTTTTCATAGAGGTCTTCACTCATCTCAGCCTGGATAATGCCCATTTTTAGCTTAGAGTGGCTATCTTTTAGATGAGCGCTTACTAATAACTCCTTTAGAGAGCTTGAAGCCTTTGGATCTTTTAGATAGCGAGCTTTTAAAAGGTAGACTCTAGCTAAAGCTAAATAGGTCTGGTCACTCTGCTCAATCTTCAAAAGCTCTTTAAACTTCTCTTCTGCTTTTGTAAAATTATGGGTTTGAGAGTGCTCTTGAGATAAGGTGTCTTCTCCAAGTTTTAAATAAGAACACCCTAAGTTATAGAGCGCTTTTGGATACCAGTCTGCTTTTTCCCGGTTACTTTTTGGAAGAGACTCTTCAAAACCAGCTACAGCCATTGCATATTCTTTTCTCTGAAAGAACGCTTCTGCTCGAAGGTAAGCCCAGTCATACTGAAGAGCTGAATGAGTCGAAAAATCAAAATGATTGGGATTCAAGACGGATTCAACTAGATCATAGGCTCCTTTCTTCAAAAGGATACGAGCTTCATAAAAGCGGCTAAGATATTGATAATACGTACTCTTTAGATCTTGTATCAGTTGAAGAAAGAGAGTATGTGCTTTGTCTTCCTGGCCATACTTATAGTAAATACGAGCGATTTCAAAGCGGACGGCTTCTAGTTGTTCATAAGAGGAATGAGGACCTTGATTAAGATAGTTTTTGCTGTAGTAAAGAGCTTTTTGGTAATCTTCAGTTTCTTCACATGCAAGCACTAAGAGGTAGAGACTGTTTAAATCAAGTTGATCTTCGAGCTTCTCATTGAGTTGTATAAAGAGTTCCTTAGCTCTTGGGTAGTTTTGTAGAAAGAACTCAGTATGCGCGAGGCGAAGAGCAAGGTCAAAATAGAGCTTTTGGCTTTCAATAGTAAAGAGATCTTCTTCTAAAGCTGCTATTATCTCTTGATAAAGCGGGAGAGCTTCTTGATAGAGAGATGCATCAAAGGAATGTTCTGCTTGCTCTATGAGATTTTCAAAATACTGGTTGGATTTCTGAGAGACTTTGAGATAAAAAGTACGATCTTGCTTCGGCCAGTTAGCAAGTGGAGTTGAGCGCGCCATGTTTAAAAGCATTCTCATGGTTTTTTTTAACTCTTCATTAGAGAAGAGTAGCTTTGCTTCTAAGATTTCTTTTCTATAAAGTTGCTGTTGAGTGAGAAGCTTGAGATCTAATTTCTTGATGATACTACTAGCTTCATCAAAATGATTTAAATACGCTTCGGAATAAGCGTAAGAGATAAGTAAACTCTGATACTCTTCATGGGAGAGATATTTTTCAGGGTTCAGCTTTAAGATCCTTGTATACAAAGACTTTACTCTCGCATAATCGTGAAGCTCAAGTGCTTCTTCTGCTTCAATTTGATGAGCTTGAAGAGTTGTTCGTATTGCAATTTCTTCCTGGACCTCAGGAGAATTTGCACTTATTGAGGCACATAAAAAAAACAAAACTAAAAAAGCTGATGTGCGTGTCACTATTGCCATAAAAAAAATCTATTTTTGAAAATAAAAGGTACATCATAGATGATTTTTTTAACAAAAGTCAAAAATGAAATTAAAAAAAAACATTTTTTTTTAATTTTTATTTCAACGCAAAAAATTGGGCAATTCCTCTCGTAAAATTGGATTTTACTTAAGTGTTTTTTGAGCCTTTATTAAAGAAACTTTCAAAAAAAGCAACTAAAATAGTTGCAATATATTTATTAAAATGAATATGGGTAAAACTATAAGAACACCATATATTTTCTGGAGTTCCGTACAACAAGAAATTGTTCAACAAAAAACAAGATCTTCCAAAAGGCTTATCAGCCTCGGCTCGACGGAGACGAGTGAGAGACAAAAGTCTCGCCCAGAGGAAGAAACAGGAACAGGAGGGCTAGAAAGACACTTTTAAGTAGAGAGGGATCTCGAGTAAAGAGTTTATGCTAGCTTACCAAAAAATAACATTTTTATAACAAAGAGGAAGGAAATATGCCTAAAACAACAAGAAAGCGTACAGCTGCTAAGAAAGCTTCTCCGAAGCGTAAAGCTGCTGGTAAGAAAGCTGCAAG
>CAYGMF010000008.1:24691-33320 GCA_964351075.1 uncultured bacterium | reverse complement strand
CAGGTAAGAAAGCTGCTAGAACTAAGAAAGCTAAGACAGCTGTAAGAAAGAAAGCAGGTAAGAAAGCTGCTAGAACTAAGAAAGCTAAGACAGCTGTAAGAAAGAAAGCTGCTAAGAAAGGCGCTAGAAAGAAAGCTGCTAAGAAGACAGTTAGACGTAAAGCTGCTAAGAAAGGCGCTGCACGTAAAGTAGCTGTTAAGCCTCATGCTAAATCTACTCGTAGAAGAAAGCATAAAGCTAAGAAGTAAGTAAAACTTAGTTTTTAATTTCACATAAGGGGAACTCTTCGGAGTTTCCCTTTTTATTTTTAAACAGCTCTCCTTTATTTACTTATTTTCAATTCTCATCTATAATAGTCCCGATTATTATATTCTGAGGATTCTTTTGAAATTCACCTGTTTAAAAAAAGATCAGCATTCCAAAGCACGTCTTGGGAAAATCATTACCGAGCATGGAGAAATCGAAACCCCTATTTTCATGCCTGTAGGTACAAGAGCTGCTGTTAAGACTCTAACACATGAGCAATTACAACAAATTTCCACTCAAATTATTTTAGGTAACACCTATCATCTCATGCTTCGTCCTGGAATGAAGGTCATAGAGAAAGCTCAAGGACTTCATTCTTTCATGAATTGGGATGGCCCCATCTTGACAGATTCTGGGGGCTTTCAAGTTTTTTCACTTTCCGATCTCAATAAAATTACTGAGGAAGGCGTTCACTTTAAGTCACATATTGATGGATCTGCCCACTTTTTGGGTCCACTAGAAAGCATGTCGATCCAAAAAACTTTGGGTTCTGATATTGTAATGGCCTTTGATGAGTGTGCCCCTTATCCCTGTGACTATCGATCAGCGTTAGCCGCTGTTGAGCGTACTACTCGTTGGGGAAAAATTTGTCGTAATTTTGACTTACAATCGCATCAAAATTTATTTGGAATTGTTCAGGGAAGCACCTATTTAGACTTAAGAGAGCGGTCTATTAATGAATTAAGTGACTTAAATTTTGATGGATATGCGATTGGAGGCCTAGCTGTTGGAGAGCCCAAAGAGCAAATGGCACGCATCTTAGATCATACGACACCTAAGCTTCCTGAAGATAAACCTCGCTATTTGATGGGAGTTGGAACTCCCAGAGATTTAATTGAGGCTGTGATGAAGGGGGTCGATATGTTTGACTGCGTTTTACCTTCTCGCAATGCTCGCAATGGAACAGCTTTCACTTGGGAAGGTAAATTAAATATTAAACTTGCCAAGTATAAAGAGGACTTCTCCCCCTTAGATCCTCACCTTGATAGTTACGCCTCAAAATTTTCTAAGGCGTACTTGCGGCACTTGATTCAGGTGAATGAAATCACAGGTATGACCCTACTGACCTATCAAAATTTAGCCTTTTATCTTGATTTTATGGCGCAAATGCGGCATGCTATAGAGACTAATACGCTAGATGGATATTATCAAAAAATTTGTTCAATTTATCCTTCATAATCTATTCGTATTTAAAAATTTATGAATCAGTTACAGGTAAGGTACTTTTATGTTGGATGGATTAATTTCTAGTTTGTTCTCTTCTTCTTTTTTAGCGAATGCAGCAGCTGCAGGGCCAGAAGGAAATAATATGATGAGAACTCTTATGTTTTTTGGTATCGTTCTTGTTTTCTTCTATCTCATTTTATGGAGACCAGAACAAAAAAGACGTAAAAAAATGAACGCAGAGCGAGACTCTTTAAAAACAGGTGATCGAGTCACAGCAATGGGTATTTTAGGTGATGTTGTTGAAATAACAGATGCTACTGTCATTTTAAAAATGTATGATGGTGCAATGATTGAAGTCCTTAAACAGGCTATTTCACAAGTGCAACAACCTCAAGAACAAAAGCAAGCAGCTCCAAGCGTGTCAGCGCCAAAAGAAGCAACTTCTAAATAGTGTCAACTTCTAAAAAAACCCTCATAAGATTTTTACTTATGAGGGTTTTTCTTATCTATTTTTCATTGAATTTAGTGCTCAGATTAAGCTACTCCTTCTCAATGGGCACCTGCGTTCATTAATGCCTGTTCAATAGCAGAATATCGACGTATATGATCCTGATCAGCTCCTTCCAAATCTAGATTCATACGAGCCAATCCTAGAGGGGTAATTCCCTGCAAAATAGTTGCCTCATTTACTCTAGCACCTGCCTCAATTAGAATTCTAACAATATCAAGATTTCCTTTTTGAACAGCCCAATGTAGTAGAGTCTTATTATCCAAATCAGCAACATTCACGTTAGCTCCTGATTGAATCAATGCTCTTGTGGAAGCTAGGTCCTCTCTTTGGATTGCTAAGTCTAAAGGAGAAAATCCCATATCAATAAAATTTAGATCTACTCCTAACTCCGCAAGTGTGCGGATCCTGGCCTCTTTTTCACTTGCAGAAAGAGCCGTCGAGTTAATAACTTCCCTTAACTTCTCTTGAAGCCCATTGGGATCTGTGTAAGTAGCAGGATCCACCTGTTTGAGATAGATTGCGTAGGCTTTCACCCATGAGCTTAAGTTTTTATTCGTTTCACCCTTTAAAAAAGGCTCAAACATTTGAGGAAAAATGCGTCTACTACCGAGCAAAGACTTCAAAGCTACGATTTCTAAGGGAAGGTAGGAGCGCAAGATAGGGCCTACAAAACCTTCCACCCTTTCGTGACAATAGGAATCACTTCTTACGTTATAGTTATTTAACGAAGCTCTTAAGGCATAGCCTTTTGCGGTTTCCATTAGATCTCTAACAGGATTAAGTGGTGAAGCGCTTTCTGGAGATGTTATAGCGCTCATTATTTATCCTTCTTATTTGAGAATAGTAGATCTTGATTATATCTTTGAGTCTCTTTGACTTGTTTTTCAGTTTTAGCTTTGTCAGTACTCTCTGTAATTTTAACATGGCTCAAGTCAGCTATAAGTGTTCTAAGGCTTAGTAATAATTCAAGATCTTTAAGGTGAGAATGGTCATTACCAAATTTAAGAATTAAACCTTCTATTTGCTGAAGGTCACTCGCTACGCTTTGTTGAAGAGATGAGAGCTCTTTTTGAAGAGTTGCTATTTGACTTGCTAAAGAACTATCTTCCTGGCTCATTGCATCTAAAGAAGTCTTTAGAGCAGCAAAAGCTGAAGATGGATCTTTACCATTTTTCATACAGGTAATAATGGCATCTAGAGGACCTTTAAGGGAGGGATACTCTTTCTCTAAAGATTCAATTCCTGCAATGACAGCATCGATGTCTTTTTGACTTTTGGCATTTTTATAAGCACTTTCCAGTTTAGCTAACTGTGCTTCTAAAGCAGTGATTTGCTGAGGGGTCAAGTTCTTCCCTAATTCTCTATTTAATTTTTGGATTTCATTTTTTATATCCTCAATTGCATCAAGTTGCGAACTCGCAGTTTTTAGAACTACAGCTACACTCTCTGCACTCTCCTCATCAATCAAAGCCTTGGTATCAATCGATGCCAAAATATCTGCTAAGATAGGATTTGTGCCCTCAGCCGCGTTATTTTCAGTTGATGGGTCTCCATTTCCAAGAGGCTGGGTCGCTAATTTTAAAGCGTCAGAAGTTTGCTTTAGAAGAGCATGAATCACTTCATCTCTAGGAGCCTGATCAAAAGTTGTTGTATTTATTGGAGAAGCATCCACTTTTCCCAAATGAGTTTTTTCAACGTATACCATATCTATTCCTCCTGATTTTGTTCTTCATCGTCTTCTTTTTCTTTAGAAAGCGTATCTTCTGTCTCAGTATGTATAAGCTCATTGACCTCTTTCATAGAGTCATCCAAAGCCTTCAAAAAGACAGCTTCATTAGCCACTTGAGAGGCTTGAATCTGCCCTCCCTTTTTGCTAACACTATCCATCTCAGACTGAGGTGCTTCCAAAGAAGCTATTTGTGATAGGAATAAACCATCCATACTTCACCACCATTTTTTGATTCGTCGGTAATATTATAGCATAAATAGCATTTTTTGTAAAGTAAAAAATAGAGAGACTGCACGAGAAGGCACTGCCTAAACCTTTAATAATAAGTCTAAAAAGGAAATAGCAACCTCCCCTATCAGTAAGGAGGTTGCTACGAGGAAGGTCAGCCAATGACCTTTTGAGCGAGTTTCTCAAGGAGCTTGAGCGTTTGAGTACCAAATTGATTGATTTCTTTAGCTTCGAGCTCTCTTTGGTTAAGTTTTGCTAGATCGTATACTTCCTTGATGATTTCTTTAGCAAGTACAGAATCTTTAGCGTTAACCTTCTCAAGAGAATTGATGAGGGCATTGTTCGTGTTCACAATGAACTTGAGTTTGGAGTTCGCCATAAAGTCGACTCCACCCATTTGGCTCATCTTCATGTATTCTCTCATACGTCTTGTCTGCTCATCGATTAAGATAAAGGCAGGTAAGTCTTCAGACGCTAAGCTTTTAGCTTCCACTTCTACTAAGCTGTTGTCTAGAAGGTCCGTAATAAAAGTGCTGAGCTTACTAGATGCTGTTTTACCATCTTTGTCTAAGAGGGTGTCTTCTTTCGAAGAATCTAAAATAGCTTCATTGAGTTCTCCATCAATACGTGTAAACTTCTGTGGGGACATTTTACCCTCTAAGTAACTCATCACATGAGAGTCTACAGGGCAATTAGCTTCTAGAACTTCAATACCCTTGTCATGGTAGAGCTGAACAAATTGAGAGTTTTCATCTTCACCAGTATGGTAGAAGATCTTATCTTTCAGATCTTTATTGCGCTCTACATACTCTTCAAGAGTGGTCCATTCGTCTTTAAGGTTCTTCCAGATCAGGCAAGTCTTAACCTTTTCATAGAACTTATCGTCTTGAATAATTCCAAGTTTTAGAATGATTTCCAAATCTTCCCAACACTTGATGAATTTTTCACGATCTGATTTATAAAGCGAATTAAGCCTGTCAGAGACTTTTTTAGAGATGTGTGTAGAAAGCTGTCTGACGGTGCGATCCATCTGTAGTGAGCTTCTAGAGACGTTTAAAGGGATATCTGGGCTATCTATACAACCTTGTAACATAGTCAGATATTCTGGGATTACATCTTTACAGTGATCGGTAACAAAGACTCGGTTACAAAATAGTTGGATTGTATCCTTTTTGACTTCAAAGTTCTTCTTGATCTTGGGGAAGTAGAGGATCCCCTTCAAGTGGAAAGGATAGTCAACATTTAGGTGTATCCAGAAAAGAGGCTCTTGCTCCATGGGATAGAGGTGTTTGTAAAAAGAGATGTAGTCTTCATCTGTGCAGTCTGATGGTGATTTAAGCCAAAGAGGTTCTTGTTCATTGATTTGAGAATCGTTGAGGTAGATAGGCACAGGAAGGTAAGAGCAGTAGCGCGTTAAGATCTCTCTTAAGCGTGTAGGTTCTAAAAATTCTTTATTCTCATCATCAACGTGGAGGATAATTTCAGTACCTCGCTCTTTTCTAGAGCCTTTATCCATTTTGTATTCTGTAGAGCCATCAGATGTCCAGAAAACAGGCTCAGCATCTTTTTTGTAAGATTGTGTTTGGATATCGACATGGCTAGAGACCATGAACGACGAATAGAAACCAAGTCCAAAGTGTCCAATGATCTGATCGCTCTCTTCTTTAGATTCATATTTTTTGACAAAGTCTTCTGCGCCAGAAAAAGCAAGTTGTGCAATGTACTTTTCCACTTCCTCAGCATCCATTCCGATTCCAGTATCACTAAAAGAAATTGTTTTATCTTTTTTGTTAATCTTGATGTCTATTCTAAACTCTGAATCTTCACATTCATAGCCTTCTCTCTCTCTTAGAATTTTAACTTTTTGAACAGCGTCGCATGCATTTGAGACGAGCTCGCGTACAAAAATATCTCGATCTGAATAGAGCCATTTCTTGATAATGGGTAATATATTTTCTGAATGAATCTTGAGGGTTCCGGTGGTCATCTATTTTTCTCCTTAAAATTATGATTTTATAGGGGCCATTTTGCCAGATTTCGATAAAAAAAAACAGCCTAATTTACTGCCCTGAGAGGAAAGCTTGCACTCTTTTCATGGCATATTTTTTCATCAGAGTAGAGAGCAACTCTTTAAAGTCTTCTTTTGTCTGTAGTTCATAGGTGCTAATCCCCTGCTCATTGAACTCCTCTTGGACAGATTGTTGTGCACTTAGGTCTTGTGGGTCTTTTAACCCCCTATAAAGCTGAGAGAGTTTGTTGTAGAAGGGATCACCTATGGGAAGACGCTCTAGAATTTTGTCCGCTAAAAGATCTATTAAAGTGCTATTTACCTGTTGATGTGTATTTGGTACTTGTGGTGGATTGGGTTGAACACGCATCTTATTTCCTCTCTTAAAAAACTTAAAGTTCGGTATAATAGCTAAATAGCATTTTAAAATCTTTGTTTTTTAGGAGAACTCGATGACGCGCATCCTTATGGCTCAAATCAATACGACTTTTGGAGACCTTACAGGAAACACCGATTTAATTTTAAAAGCGATCTTATCTGCGAGGGCCAATCGATGTTCTTTGGTGATGACCCCAGAGTTGAGCATTTCAGGATATCCGCCAAATGACCTTTTTCATTTCTCTGATTTTATTAAAGCGAATGAAAAAGCATTAGATAAGATTGTTTTAGCAAGTAAGGACCTGACAATAGTAGTCGGTTGTATCCGCAAAAACACCAGAGAGGGAAAACCTCTTTTTAACAGCGCTGCTATTATTAGAAATCAAAAGATCCTAGGCTATTACGATAAGTGTTTACTCCCCACTTATGATGTCTTTGATGAGAGGCGCTATTTTGAACCAGGCGTGAGCTCTAAAACATTCGAACATGAAGGAGCTAAAATAGCCCTGACTATTTGTGAAGACATTTGGCAAGAAGAGATGGAGCTTTATGAGTTTAACCCTCTTGATCAATTGGTTTCCGATCACCCTGACCTCCTCCTAAACCTATCTGCCTCTCCCTTTGTTGCAAAAAAACTCCCCTTAAGAATTGCTCTTGCTCAAAAGGCTGCTTTTAAATTGAATTGCCCTATTCTTTATTGCAACCAGGTTGGAGGATGTGACGACCTTATTTTTGATGGGTCTAGTTTTGCCTGTACAAAAGATGATCTTTTGGAGCAGGCTCCTCGCTTTGAGCAGGACTTTTTTGTTGTAGATACAGATCTACAATCATCTTCAAAAAAATCGAAGGAGGACCCTTCTAAAGAACTTTATGAAGCGCTTACTTTAGGAATACGAGATTTTTTTCATAAGCAACGCTTTAAACAAGCACTTGTGGGTCTCTCTGGAGGGATTGACTCTGCTTTAGTGACTACACTTGCAGCTCATGCTCTTGGCCCTGGCAATGTTCTTGCTATTTCTATGCCTTCACGTTTTTCATCAGATTCAAGTGTTGAAGACGCCATTCAGCTCGCTGAAAATTTAGGCATTAAGATCAAAACTGTGCCCATTGAATCTATCCACGCTCCCCTTTTGGAGCTTTTATCCCCTGAGTTTAAAGATCTCCCTCAAGACGTGACAGAAGAGAATTTACAATCTCGCATTCGTGGAGTAATTTTGATGGCTTTTTCCAATAAGCTGAAACACTTGGTTCTTAGCTGTGGAAATAAAAGTGAAATGGCAATGGGCTACGCCACTCTTTATGGAGATTTAGCAGGAGGCCTGGGCGCGATCTCTGACCTGACCAAAACCCAGGTCTATAAGCTCTCTCATTGGATAAACCGTGAAAAAGAGATCATCCCCACCTCTATTCTAACTAAGGCCCCCTCAGCAGAGCTCAAGCCTAATCAGAAAGACTCAGATACCCTTCCAGAATACAGCCTCTTAGACCCCATCATTGAGGCTTATATTGAAGGGCATCTTTCAGCTAAGCAGATCGCTTTGAAGTTAAATGTAGAGCTTGATTTTGTCCGCTCTATCATCCAAAAAATCCATGGTGCTGAGTACAAAAGAAGGCAAGCTCCCTTAGGCCTTAAGGTTACGAGCAAAGCCTTCTCAGTCGGCTGGAAGTCCCCCATTGTCCAAAAGTGGGCCTAGCTTTTTTTAAATTCCTAAGTTATTGAAATTCAGTTGATTGAAAACTTTTAATTCAATTTATACAAGTTTATAAATAGTTAATTATTAAAAGTTTAACAATAAACTAAATACTTGACAAATAACTAATTATGTGCTATAATTAAATCGGAACTAAAATTAATTTAAGAGAATAACTATGTCCGTAAGTAAATCTTCAGAATTCCTTTACACTAAAGGCGCCTACAGCGAAGACCAGATTAGATCTTTTCAAGCCTTAGCAGAGGTGTTTCAAAGGGAGAATGAGGGTCAAACAAACCTGCTCCCTCCAGGAGTTGATAAAACTTTCTATACTAAGGGGCAAATACTCAAACTTGCAGGTGTATTCGACGGATCTCAGAGTGCTTCAAAGACGCGCAGGGTAGCTCAAAAAGCTTTTGACTCTGGGATATTTACTCTTGAAGAGCCTATCTGTGATGGGATACAAAAAGGCCAGGAACGAAGAGCCAAACGATTTAAGGCAAGTAATCACGACCTCCCTGATGAAATACTCCCTCCAGGAGTTCCTAAAGCTTTCTATACAGTGAAGCAACTCGAATTATTTGAAAGAACAGCAAAGTCTTTCCTTAGGT
>CAYGMF010000008.1:21066-24591 GCA_964351075.1 uncultured bacterium | reverse complement strand
ACCTCTTGCACCTCCAAGAGAAGATGGCACCGTTCAAGCTGTCTTAAATCGCGTAGATGACAACCCTACGGCTACTGTGACAAAGACGACTTTTACAGTCAATTTTGGAGGAGTCGCGAAAGAACTTGGATATGCACTTCGACACAATTCAGAAGCTGCAGGACTTAAACCAAGTGAACTCGCTCAATTATCTGGGCAAACTCGTCTTTTACTCCAGCAGGTTTATCGATTTTATGAAGATCAGTCTACAGATGCGTTTCACTTAGCAGTCCTTCAAGATATAACGAGCTACAATATCAAGTTCGACGCTGACGAAGGTAGCGTAACCCTTGAAGTCCATGACTCAAAGAACCGTACGTTCAGTCATGAGTTTGTTGGAACTATTGATGGAGACCGTGACACAGAAGCTTTTGAAGTAAAAGACTATCTAGTAGATTCAAAGCATCTTGTTGAGACAGCTCTTGAAAATGATAAAACTTTTGCGAACAATTCAGGTCGTACTTTCTTCTTGAAGTTTGTTGAAGCTAGTGGAACCTTCCCTAAAGAAGAGAAGAAAAGTGAATCAAGCAACAATTTAAGCGCAGAGGAGCGAAACGCTCTTTATCAAGAATTTACGGCTAGAGCTCAACAAGATGCTATAGCAAGACAAGAGCAAGAGATGCAGAGGCGAGCAGAAGCAGAACGGCGAGCAGAAGCAGAACGAAGAGCTGCTGCTACCTAGTCTATTAGCGCCATGGATTCTTGAATTCTAAGGCACTTGGTTTTCAACATCATTAATCGATCAAATCCAACAGCTACCCCTCTGCAATCTGGCAATTTTGCATTCTGTTCAATAAAATCTAGATCGATTGGCAAAGGATCTTTTCCAAAAAGGACTCTTTTTTCATTCAGCGCCTTTTGTCTTTCTAAAAGCTCTGTATGACCTATAAGTTCATCATAACCATTAGCAAGCTCTATTCCTTTGTAGTAAATTTCAAAGCGCCTTGCAACTTCGACTTTTCCTTCCATCTCTGTCTTAGCAAGAGCAGCTTGCTCTTTTGGATACCCTTTGATAATGACCAGCTCTTCTTCTTTAAAAGAAGGTTCAACTGAATGGGCAAAAATAAAAGATAAGAGATCACTTTTGGACTCTAGGGGAAAATTTAGCTCCCTATCTATCTTTTGATGGATAAAGGATAGAAGATCTTCCTTTGTAGCGTCTGCTGCGTCTATTCCTGTCTGATTAAGTAAGGCTTCATGGTAAGAGAAGGTCTTTTGATCTTTAGGCTCTACAAAAAGCGAGATGTAATCAATAGTCTCTTGGATCATCCCTTCATAACTTAAATTTTTACGGTACCACTCAACGAGAGTAAATTCGACTTCATGGTGATCCCCTTCTTCGTGATCTCTAAAGACATGTCCTAAAAAATAGAGGTCAGAAGCACCTTTAGCCAACAGCTTTTTTAGAAAAAGTTCTGGAGAAGTATGTAAGAATCCTTTTCTTGTTCTTTTATATAAAAGAGAGAGTGGGTCGATATGATCGTCAATATTGGTTGCTTTATTTAAAATGGGGCAATCAACTTCTAAAATGCCTCTCTCTAAGAAAAACTGCCTTGATAGAGCAAGCATTTCGGCTCGTACTTGTAGAAGAGAAAGTTTGTCAAGAGGTGGAGCGAGAGACATACTCACCTGTTCTAGTATCAATCTTAATGATCTCTCCTTGCTCAATAAAGATGGGTATCTGCACTTTGGCGCCACTTTCAGTGACCGCAGGCTTTAAAACACGTCCAGAAGCTGTATCCCCACGAACACCAGGGTCTGTTTCAGTAACTTCCATATCCATAAAAGTAGGAGGTTCTATACTAATGGGCTGTTTCTTGTAAAAAATGATGCTATAGAGTTTATCGTCCATAAGCCACTGGGTCATATCTCCCACTTGAGTTAAAGGAACGTTATATTGCTCAAAAGTTTTGTCATCCATGAAGACTGCATTCTCACCATCTTGGTAGAGCAGCCTCATTTCTGTTTCTTCAACATCTGCATGATCCAGCTTTTCTCCAGATCTAAAGGTTTTTTCTATAACGCGGCCGGTAAGAAGATTCTTGATTTTAGTTCGGGTAAAGGCTTGTCCTTTTCCAGGTTTTACAAATTGCAGAGATACGACGAGGTAGGGTTGCTTATCTATCTCTACTTTCATTCCCTGTTTGAGGTCGTTTGTGTTGACTTGAGCCATAGTAAAATCCTTTTCAAACTTTATCTTAAAGTGTGAAGAATATAGAGCCTTTTTTCTCTTTAGTCTAGACAATTTTTCTCTAAATGACTAAACCTAGGAATTAGAAAATAAGTTTTACACCAGGCTGATGATGAATCAAAAAAAACATATAAGTGCAAAAGAAATACAGGTAGCTAAGGATGCATTGGAGAGGTATTCAGGCTCTCATCCTGACCTATTCTGTGAATATGTCTTAATTACAAATTTTCCAAAATATGTGGAATACTTTGCTGAAACACGAAAAGTAGATATTCATGAAGGTTCAATGTTTACTGCAGCTCACTGCAGAAAGGATCAAGTTTCTATTTTAGACTTTAAGATAGGCTCTCCATCTGCAGCCTTAGTGGTGGACCTCTGCTCTTACCTGCCCATACAAGCTTGTCTTCTTTTAGGTATGTGTGGTGGCTTAAGACGCCGCTATAAAAAAGGAGAATATCTGATCCCTGTTGCAGCTATTCGAGGGGAAGGTACTTCTGACTACTATTTTCCAATAGAAGTTCCTGCTCTCTCTAACTTTCTTGTCCAAAGAGCTGTTTCTGAAGTCTTGGATGAAGAGAAGGCTACCTATCATATTGGGATTACCCACACGACCAATAAGCGCTTTTGGGAATTTGATGAAAACTTTAAGGACCGTCTAAAAGCCAATCGCTCACAAGCGATTGAGATGGAGTGCGCAACGCTCTTTGCTGGCAGTTACCGTCGCAAGCTTCCACTAGGTGCCCTCCTTTTGATTTCAGACCTTCCTTTAAATGAAGCTAAGACCAAGGCTAGCTCTGATGAGGTCTTTGAAAAATACACTGAAGATCATGTAGAGAAAGGGGTTAAAATCATCCAGCAACTCAAAAAGCTGCAAAAGAATAAGGCTCGAGGAGCTTATCGCCCTGAAGTCTCAGAAATAGAGACCGAGAATCCGCACGAAAATTAAATCTATTTAAGTAGCTTCTTCTGCACTTACATCCGGAGCATTAGAAGTATCTAGCTCTGTAAACTCAATAGGCTCTTCTATCTTAGAAGCTTCGGGTTCTTCTGCAGTTGTCTTTACGATTGCATTCTCTGAAGGTTCTGATACTGAAGAAGAAGAAGTTGGCTCTTGGATACTTTCTGCAGTATCTACAGTACCCTCTTCAATAGGCTCTTCTATCTTGGAAGCTGCAGGCTCTTCAGTAGCCGTTTTTACTATCGCATTCTCTGAGGGTTCTGATACTGAAGAAGAAGCTGGCTCTTGGATGCTCCCTGTAGTCTCTACGATAGCCTCTTCAATGGGCTCTTCTATC
>CAYGMF010000008.1:18208-20966 GCA_964351075.1 uncultured bacterium | reverse complement strand
CTCTTGGATGCTCCCTGTAGTCTCTACGATAGCCTCTTCAATGGGCTCTTCTATCTTAGAAGCTTCGGGTTCTAAAGGAGTCGTTTTTACAATTGCATTCTTAGAAGGTGCTGGTTCAGGAGAAAGGACAGCCTCTTGATTCTTAAAAAGAGGCAATTTATCTTCTGCATATTCTGGGTCAGCTCCCATATATACAGATTGATTAATGGAGTGAGAGTGATTGATTTGATCAGAGTCTAAGAGATCACACATCAAAGAGTGAGAGACTCCTAAAGCTAATGTCGTAAACAAAATGACTTTGCTCTTAAAGCTGTATCTCATAGATGAACCTACACAAAAACTAGAAACTCCACTGCACTCCAAGATACGGCGCGAACTGATAAACAGTTTTAACTTTAAAAGGCTTAAAGAGAGCTAACTTTCTTTCATTTTGCTCGCTCATTTTCCCTACACTTCTAGCCTGACCCCACTCATTATACTTACAACCGACAGTCGCTGAGAATTTACAGTTAGGGTTGGCTCCTTGAATACGGAAACCTGTATCTACCATCCAGACGGCATTGGCTGAAACTTTTGATCTTAAAGTTAAAATATTCGAACTAAATGCCGAGCCTGCAGTTTGGTTTTGATAAACAGCATCAACACTTGTCCAGCTCTGCCAGCCTGGCCCAACTCCTATTGCTACATAAGGAGAGGTCGCAAGGTTTTTAAAGACCATAGAATAAGGAATATCAAAATAGAGTTTTAAGAGCACAGCATCTAACTCTAAATTCATCACAAGCTTACTAAACCCCGCACTAGATGCATCAGCAAAAGTATGTAGTGACTTTGTAGAAACGGTTACCCCTGCTTGATGCTGGTAAGAAAGAGCCATTTGAAAAATCTCGTTATACCTGTGACCTAATAGGTATTCAAATAGAGGTGTTTTATTGTAAGACAGGGTGCCTTTAAGAGGGACATCTCTTACAGCGGTTGCAGGAGCAAAGTTCACTCCTGGTTGACCCGACAGGTTAGCACTTACTCCACTGAAGTAGAGGAAACCAACCCCTGCATTGAACTGAGTCCATGTGTTGCTTAGACAACCTATATTCTTTGAAGGAACCCAAAAAGGAACCCAGGTATTGGGGTTTTTTCCACAGATGGTGCATGGAGGAGGTGAGTCAAATGTGGGTTCGAAGTTCCACTGCACCCCTAAGTAAGGAGCAAACTGGTAAACGGTTTTAATTTTTAAAGGATCTACAAAACCTTGCTTTTGACTCCCCTGTTGGGTCAATTTTCCAATTGACCTTGCCTGTCCCCACTGATTGTATTTACAACCGAGTGTAGCAACAAAATTCTGTTTAGGAACGGGTCCTTGAATTTTTAATCCAAAATCAACCATCCAAACAGCATTCGCTGAGGATTTATTTTTGAAATAAAGTGTTTCGTTAATAATACCAACTGTACCATTAGCAAATGAAAGGAAGTTCCCTTCTGGACGAGTCCAACTTTGCCAACCAGGTCCTATCCCTGCCGCGACATAGGGAGTGTAAGCCAAATTTTTACAGAAAATTGAGAATGGGCTATCCCAATAAATTTTGAGAAGACATGCATTAAGTTTAAGATAAGAAGTAAATTGGATGGTTGACCCTCCTTGAGTTGAAGGGTTGAATGCTTGCAAAAATTTCGTCTGAACGGTCACACCATTTTGATATTGATAAGAAAAAGCATATCTAAATCCTAGTTTCCCTGTATATCCAAGTAAATATTCAAAGAGTGGTGTTCGGTTGTAACTGAGGCGCCCTTTCATTGGGGCATCTCGAAAAGAATTTGTTCCCGCTGTAAAATAGTTACCTGAAGTCCCCATGAGGTTTCCGGAAAGTCCACTAAAATAGAGGAATCCAATAGCTGCATTAAACTCTGTCCAAACAGCATTAGGAGATCTCAGTAATTTATTAGTCATAAAATATGGACGCCAGATATTTGTATTTCGGCCCCCGAGCTGTCCGGATCCTTTGCAAGTGCTCATATTTGGGAACTCCCAATTAAAACCTAGATAAGGAGCAAACTGATAGACTGTTTTAATCCTAAAGGCTTGGTCAAATCCAATCTTTCCAGAACCTTGATTAGCAAGAACTCCAATGTTTCTGGCTTGTCCCCATTGATTATACTTGCAACCCAATTTCACTGAAAATCCAGAATTAAAAACACTTCTTTTTAAATCAAATCCTGCATCAATCATCCAAATTGCATTGGCAGAAATTTTCTGCCTTATAGGTAACCTCTCAGAGTTATATGAGGTAGTCGACTTACTATAATTCGTCTGAATATGTGTCCAGCTCTGCCAGCCAGGTCCTACCCCTGCTGATAAATAAGGTTGCATAGACATATTTCCTACTACCCAAGTATAGGGACTCAAAACGTAGAGTTTGAGTAGAAGTCCATTTAAACTTAAATCACTGTTAAATACCCCCATGCTTGTTCCACTACTTGTCGCTGTAGCGTCTACATCGTAGGCTGGAAGAGGCCTAGTTTGTATGTTTACTCCCCCTTGATACTGATAAGAGAGTCCCGCTTTAACCCAATAGTTTAGCTTAAGGGAGAGGATATACTCATAAAGAGGTGTTCTATTATAAGAGAGTGCCCCTTTATAAGGGATATCCCTAAACAAAGTAACCGCTCCATTAGTACTTGTCGCTAACCTATTCCAAGGATTAGACATAAAGTTTCCACGAACTTTACTAAAATAGAGGAAACCAACTCCAATATTTGATTCAAA